>JACQFP010000071.1 GCA_016200005.1 Verrucomicrobiota bacterium
CCGGACCGTACCGCTCTCGTGGTCAAAACGGCTCTCAACCACTTCCCAGTTCAAACCCAATCCCAGCAACTCATGAAACAGTTTTTCAGGCGTCATGCCCAAAGACTACCCAGCGGCTCCACCGAAAACAGCGAAGAACCAGCATATTTGACCCGCCCGGCTGTCCGCCAACGATTTCCACCAAGAATCAACGGCAGTGAAGTCACGGTTGAGAAATTGTGGTGGCTGAGGAATGTTAAAGCATTATGAAAACAAATTTAATTTTGGTGGCGGGCCTGACAGTTGCAGCGCTGCTGACCGGATGCCAGTCGATTCCGCCCGGCGCGGAACCCGGCCCGCACGGCACGATGGCCTACGTCGTGACTATTGAAGCTTCGGAGCCGGGTGCGCGGATCGAAGCCAACGGTGAGGTAATCGGCAACACGCCAGTTCACCTGAAAATTTTCGGCGACCCGGACGGAACGTTCCACGATTTCGGGTCTTATTTCTATGTCATTCGCGCGTTGCCGCTGACGACCAACCAGTTTGTCCAGACGCGCGTGTTCCGGACGGGGCGGGGATTCACTCCCGAGGACCAGATTCCAAAGAACATTTACTTCGACATGAATCAAAAGTCGCCGGCGTACCCGCCGCCGGGTGCACCCGGTTACCCATATTACGGACCTCCGTATTACTATTACGGACCTCCATATTATTATTATGGGCCGCCTTATTACTATGACTATGGCCCGACTTTTCGATTTTATTTCGGTCCGGGGCATCGCCGGCGGTGGTGAATTGTAACGGTGGATGGTTGCAGCAGAAGGTAAAATCCTGTCCGGCGTCTTGCAGTGCGCCGTCAGTTTATCTAAAGTCCAACTCATGCGCGCATTCTTCAGTCAGCAATCTGTTCGCGGCAGGCCGTGTTGGACGCCGACGCGACTTTTGCTTTCTGTGATGTTGGGCTGCAGTGTGGCGTATCCATCAATCGACGCTTGGTGCGAAGAGGCTGCGCCGTACCCGCGGATCGGTGAAGAAGCGTTCAAGGCGCGGCTGCCATTCTTTGATTACGACAAGAGCATCCCGCTGGAGGGGCGCGTGGTGCGAGAGTGGAATGAGGACGGCTCGTTGCGGCACAAGATCGTCTTTCGTGGCGCGCAAGGTTTTCTCGTGCCCGGTTACGTTGAGGTTCCCAAAGCCGCTAAAAAGCCCTATCCGCTCGTGTTGTTGTTGCACGGCTGGTCGGGTGGCAAGGAAGATTGGTATAAGGACGACAATTTCATCAACGGCGGCGTGATGCGAAAGGCCTTGCTGGAGGCGGGGTATGGGATTCTCGCGTTGGACGCGGCGACGCACGGTGAACGCAGCGGCGAGATCGACTATCAACACGTCAATCCCTTTGATGACCCCAAAGCCCCGAAGCAACGCAACTACTTCACCTTTGCCGAGATCTCGATTCAGACGGTCAAAGACTATCGTCGCGCCCTCGACTTCATGGCCGAGCGGCGTGAAGTGGATATGAATCGCATCGGCCTGCTCGGTTACAGCATGGGCGGCATGGACTCGTTTTATCTGCTCTCGGTCGAGCCGCGCATCAAAACCGCCGTGGCTTGTGTACCACCGCTGCTCAGCATCGGCTACGGACCGGCGTCGCCCATCGATTACAGTTGGGGCATCGGCAAGACGCCGTTCCTGATGTTGATGGGCCGCAAGGATGGGAAGGACGATTACGTTGGAAAGGTAGAAGCGTCGTACCACAAGTACATCGAAACGGCGAACACGAAGCTGATTTGGTACGATCAAGGGCACAAGCTGACGGCGATCTACGTCCCGGACGCGCTGGAGTGGATTAAGAAAAAGCTGTAGCCGGTACGACGATGACGTGGGTGACTCTCGATAAGCCCACCGAGGAAACTCCGCTATTCAAGTCTTCCGATGCCCCTCACCCTTCCCTCTCCCCCTCGGAGGGGGAGAGGGTGGCCGAAGGCCGGGTGAGGGGATTTCAGTCCACAATGGTGGTGCCATGGGTTTTCAATTGCGATTCGCCTTTCCGGTGATGGAGCCGCTCGTTAGAGTCAGGAGCATGAGAAGCCTCGTTCTGGTATTGGTAGCTTCGTCGCTCACGGCAACGGCTGGCCAATGGCCGGGCTGGCGCGGACCGGATGGCAACGGGACTTATCAAGGAAAGAAACTGCCGCTCCATTGGAGCACGAATGAAAACGTCCGTTGGCGCAGGCCTCTGCCCGAGCGCGGCAACTCCACGCCGATTGTCTGGAACGACCGCGTTTTCATCACGCAGGCAGTTGAGAAGGAGAACCGCCGCACGGTGATGTGTTTCGACCGTCGCGACGGGAAATTACTCTGGCAGGTCGGTCCGACCCTGCTGGAGAAGGAACCCACGGTTTCGGACAACCCGCCGTGCACGCCCTCACCCGTCAGCGATGACAAACGTGTCATCGCGTGGTTTGGCTCGGCGGGAGTGTATTGCTACGACTTCGACGGGCGCGAATTGTGGCACCGCGATCTCGGCCCGCAATCGCATATATGGGGTTACGCATCCTCACCGGCTCTCTACCGCGAACTTTGTTTCCTGAACTTCGGCCCCGGCGAGCGGAGTTTCGTCATTGCCTTGAACAAGCGGACGGGCAAGACCGTCTGGCAGCGTGACCCGCCGGCGATCAGCGCCGACGCGAAATCGGAGGACTATGGGGGTGAGGCTTCGTATAAAGACAAACCCGGTGCGATGAAGATTTCGGAAGTGGCCGGCTCTTGGGCCACGCCTTTGGTCGTGCGAGCCGGCAACCACGATGAATTGGTGGTGGCGTTTGCGCTGCGGTTGATGGCGCTCGCACCGAAGACCGGCGAGCTACTCTGGACATGCGACGGACCGAACATCGGCATCTACAGTTCGCCGTTTTCCGGTGAAGGAATCGTGGGATTGAACGGTTGCGGATTGCGGAACACGGTCATCGCCGTGCGACCCGGTGGTCGTGGCAACGTGACCGCAACGCGCCGGCTTTGGATTCAGTATCCCGGTAACAGCAAGGGCTCCATTGGCGCGGGTTTGATTTCCCAGGGCCACATTTATCAAGTGAACTGGATGGGCTTTGCCGAATGCCGTGAGCTCAAGACCGGTGAGATCGTTTGGGAAGAACGGCTCACGGGCACGGGCGCACGGAACGCATCGTGGTCGTCGCCCGTGCTGGCAGACGGTTGGTTTTATGCGGCGAACCTGAACGCCGACGTGTTTGTGCTGCGCGCCAGTCCGAAGTTTGAGTGTGTGGCCACGAACTCGATCGGCAGTGAGCCAATGAATGCGTCACTGGCGGTTTCGGATGGGGAAATCTTCATTCGCACGGACAAACACCTTTGGTGCATTGGCGCGACGAAGAAGCGATAAAGCAATTCGCGACGATCAAGGGGGTTTGGAGGCGATCAACTCAGCGAGAAAAAAGAGAAAGGCCGGACAACAGATCCGGCCTTTTCACACACGCACACTTGAGAACAAAGTGCGCTAACACGTGATTACAGTAGCCGAAGCCATGTCCCCTGCTAGTCACCAGTACTGGTTACACGCCGGTGAGGTAATGCTCTATCGCTTTGGAGCTAAAGTTTAGCCGCGTGGCGAATCGTCAATAAAGACGGGGCATTTCCGATGGATATTGAACAAAACAAGGCAGACGACTTTAATGAGGCGGAGTAAGTCGTTCATCGCTTGTGGCTTGCCTCACGCTGCTTATATCAACAATATCACCAGCGCGCATTTCTCCACCGATCAGGCTGGAATCCCATTTAGTTGCCTGCACATAGATTCTTATTGGTTCTATGGAGGTAACCCCGGTTGTGTCCATAACTCTCAATCTAAAATTCGTGCCACGCCCGTGCTCTCCTACATCGAGAAATATCCAGCCCTGAACCGTTGCGCCGGCAGCAATATTCTGTTCTCTGAGAACAGAATTAAAAGTGGTGCATGTTATTTTTCGAGCCGCCTTCAGATCTCCCTTGGTGACAACAAAGATTGTTCCATAACCTATATCAAAATCAGGGATAACTGTCCAACTTTTATCTGGATTTTGAACCTCAACTGCATAGTTGGCTATCTTGGTCGCGATAGGTTTCAGATTTGTAAATTGAACATGCAACGTAAGAAAGACTGGATACCTTATCAAACCATCTCGGAAAATGCGAACAAACCAGATCAATGGATCGGTGTTGCTATCAAGCTGAATAAACTGCACGTCGGCGAATACCGAAAATGCCTTCGTTTCGGCAGGCGTGTTGGTCACCGCACTCGCCTTGGTCTCATTTAATCTACCCTGAACAAATCTATGAGTTCCAGACATTACCAACCAGCAAATCAAAGTGCAGAAAACGACAGCCGGAAAATAGAGAATCCGGGGATTTGCTCCAAAGTAGTTAAGGAGGCCACCGAGAGAGAATACGAAAAGTCCGATCAGCGAACTGGTCGTTTTATGATCTTTAACCCATTTAACTACGCCCTCTTTTGCTTTGGGTTGGCTTGGAGTTTGGTTCTGCACTTTATTAACAATGGTGGTGGGCGGTGATTCTATGGATTTTGGGATACTTTCAGCAACCGGCAAAGGCTTGGTGGGTTTACAGGCTTGTGCCGCTTCCCGCTGCCGCTTGCGGCGCTCTTTTCTAGTTTCGGAAGCCATTGGATGCTCACAGGATTAGTCTGTAAACAGACCAATCGGTCAATGGCATTCTAAGCGGATAAAAACCACAAGAAGATTTGCTGTTGACTCCACACTAATGTTTCATCACGAGCCGTCAGGCTCTGTGGTTATGAGTAAGTTTTGCAGTTCGTAACCGAGTAAATCGCCAATCCGTTCGATGCTGACATCGGCCGGCGGGTAGCTGGACAGAATCTTCGGATCGTGGGCGTAATGTCCTTGCCGGGGGAAAACAGTTGTCACTCGTGAATCCCAACTCTTTTTGACCGCGGCCAGAATGCGCAGTTTGTCATCCACCAACACGTAATGTTTGGCGGGATAACGTCGCTCAACTTCAGCCAGTTCGTGTTCTTTGTGAACGTAAATGAGAACGTTGCCGCCGACCGCTTCGAATAGACCGGAGCGATCCACTTTGCGCGGCTGAAAAACCACGTCGCCATCCGACAGGATGACGGCCGGTCCCCATTGCTTGACGTGCTCCACAACATCAAGCGAGTTCGGAAAGAGCCGGTTCGCGAAGGGATAGTCCACCAGGAAGCGGGACACCTCGAAGAGACGCGGGTCGTGCGGCTGCTCGCTCCGGTAGCGTTGCAGCGCGCCAAGGTAATCGGCGTAACCAAGCTCAGTCCGCAACTGCTCGAAGATGGCCCAGTAGCGTTGCGCCCGCTCCGGTCCGACCCTGCTGTCAAGGTGGCGTTTGAGGTCGGCGGTCACGCGGTCGTTGTCGAGCAGGGTATTGTCCACGTCGAACAGAAAGACGATTGGATGAATTGTTTCGCTCATGATGATTGCATTGTCGTGCGAGGTTTCCCGGCGCGCAACACCCGCAAGGAGAACCCTCGACCGTTCTCGAACGGTTCGACGGTGGCGGTAATTTCGAGCACTGGATAACGCACGGTCGCCAACCCATAACTCTTGTACGTCGCCGCGAACAGTTCAGTTTCCACCATGCCCGTCCAATCCGCCAGCGTCAGAAATTTCATCGGCTCGCCGGTGATTTGATGATGGACGCGCTGTTCAATCACCAATCCGCAAGTGACGACTTCTTCGCCGACGTGTTCACCCAGTCGCGCCACCGGGCAATACGTTTCCCACGCGACGTTGTTGTAAAGTTCAAGCGGATGTCCGCTCGCGGTGAAGCCGAGCAATTCCGTTTCCCATTCCAGACGCTCGCGCCGCGTCGGCTCGCGGAGCAGGGAGGGATTTTGGACGAGGAAATCAGAAACCGCGTCTGCGCCGGCATCAAAATCAAATTCCAGGTTCCGACCTTTGATTTCGGATTTCGGATTTCGGATTTCGGATTTCACGAGACGCTGCGCGTCCCAAAATTGCGCCGTGCGCGCCTGCCCGAACTCGTCGAAAGCACCCACCCGGATCATGGACTCGATTTCCTCCGGCGACGGCAACACACGGCAATAAAAATCGCGGAGCGAATCGAACGGGCCGCGTTCGCGTTCGCGAAGAATCGCGTCCTTGGTTTTTTCAGCAAGACCTTTGACGCGAAGCAGCGGCACGCGGATGGTGTTGCCGTGCGGCGCAAAGGCCGGTCCAGGTTCGTTCGCCGATGGCGGCAACAGCTTCAATCCGAGCCGATGACATTCGAGGACATAGACGAGCGGATTGTAGAAGCCCTTGCCGTTGGTCAGCACGGCGGCCATGAATTCAGCAGGGAAGTAGCGCTTGAGCCACGCCGATTGGTACGCCTCGACGCCATACGCGGTGCTGTGCGCTTTGCAGAAGGCGTAACCCGCGAAGCCGGTCACGAGTCCCCACACTTCGACGGTCTTCTCCGGCGAGTGACCGCGCGCCAAAGCAGATGCAAAAAACTCGCCGCGAATTTCCTCGATGACGGCGCGCTTTTGTTTGTTGAGCGCACGGCGGAGCACGTCGGCGCGGCCCGGTGGCAAGCCGGCGAATGCTTCGCAGAGTTGCAGGATATGTTCCTCGTAAACCACCAGTCCGTAGGTGCTCCGCAAGCACGCTTCCAACGACGGATGCGGATAGGTCACCGGTTCAAGACCCTGATAGCGCCGCGTGAACGACAACTTCTTGCCTTCGTTGGCTGCGCCGGGCCGGATGACGCTGACGATGGCAATGAGGCCGTCAATCTCGCGCACGTTGCACATCCGGCAGAGGCTCGTCATCGCGGGCGATTCGATGTGATGCACCGCGCGCGCGCTGCCTTCGGCAATCATTTCCCAAACATTCGGGTCGCACCACGGTTCTTCCGTGGCCGCCGACGTGAGGAGGCGGTCGGGTGGAGGCGAGGCGGGTGGGCCGGTGGGAAAGTGAGCAGAGGAGAAAAGGAGAAAAGGAGAAAAGGAGCTTTTCTCACTTTCCCACCTTCCCACTCTCCCACCTGCCAGATCCGTTCTGGTTGCGACGCACCGATCCAAATCCACTTCGATGCCGCGCTTGCCGAGCGTCGCCTTCACGTCGCGCATGGCTGCGAGACCGCCTTGCGCGAGGATGTCCATCTTCACGAGTCCGATGGTCTCCACCGCGTCCATGTCGAACTGCGTCGTGGCGTAGCCTTTGTTGGCGATGAAGGTCGGTGTCAACTCGTGCATCGGCTGGCGCGAAAGCACGAGGCCGCAGGGGTGCATCTTTGGATAGCGCGGCACGCCGTCGAGGAACTCCGCCATTTCCAACGCCGTCCGGTACGGTTCTTCGTCAAAGGGCAGGTCGCGGTTTTCAGGACTCGCGCGCAGCATCTCAACCAAACCAGCGCCGCCACTGGGCGTCGGTTCGTCCGGCACCCAACCGCCGCCAAAGCTCCACGGGAAGTGATCGGTGAACTTCCTCACTTCGCGCTCTGCCACGCCGAGAACTTTGGCAACTTCCGCGAACGCGCTCCGCGCTTGGAAAGTTGAGAACCCACCCACGACGGCGCAATGCTCGCGGCCGTATTTCTCGAAGATGAGCTTCACCACGTCATCTTTGAAGTCGTGCGCGAAGTCGATGTCGATGTCCGGCAGTTTGTTCAGCGCCATGCGTTCCTTGTTGAGGAAGCGGCGGAAATAAAGGTCGAAGCGAATCGGGCAGACGCTGCTGATGCCAAGACAATGGCAGACAAGACTGTCCGCCGCGCTGCCGCGCGTGATCCACTCAATGCCGCGCCGCCGGCATTCCTGAAGAAAATCCCAGGTGATGAGGAAATATTCCTCGTAGCCGACCTCGTTGATCATGCCGAGTTCCGTTTCGATTTGTGATTGGCGATTTGCGATCTGCGATTTGGGGTAACGACGACGGAGTCCTTCAAGGACAAGCCGCCGCAGAAACTCGCTCGGCGGTGAACCATCCGGTGGCGTGAACGCCGGGAACTGCGGCTTGCCGAAGGGCAGATCGAAATTGCAGCGCTCGGCAATCTCGCATGTGTGGCGAAGCCAGTCGGGATGTTGCTGGCAGGCAGCCGCCATTTCGGCAGGCGTGCGGAAATGAAATCGCCCGCTGCGCAACTTGTCCGGGTGCTCCTGCTGCAAAAGCGTCAGCGTGCGGATGCTTTGCACGATGTCGTATTTCTGCCGGTCCTCCGGTGTCGCGTAGCGGATTGGCGGACAGGCGGCGATGGGAAAGCCCTTCATCCCGTCCCTCTCCATGAAGCTCAATGAACATCGAACATTCAACATCCAACGCCCAACATCCAAGGATGGCCGAAATGCGGAGCATTGGATGTTCGGCATTGAATGTTGGGTGTTGAATGTTTGATCAGATCGTCTCGCAGCCATCTGGTAGAAACGGTCGGGAAACATCTCCGCCAGTTGCGTGTCCTCGCTGACGGCGATCAGTCCGTCGGTGAAGCCGTTGAGTTCCTCGCGGCGAAATGGGGAATGTTGCTGCGCGGCAACGGAAGCTTCGTCGCCGTTGCTCGCCGTCAATTCCGCATGACGTGACAACAGGCGGCAGAGGTTATGATAACCTCGCGGTGACTCGACGTAGAGAAGCAACGGCTTGTCGCCGACGCGCAATTCCGTACCCAGAATCGGTTTCACGCCGGCTTTCTTTGCTGCTTCAACGAACTCAACCGCGCCGTGCAGGTTGCCCGTGTCCGTGAGCGCGACGGCAGGCAAGCCATGCTGCTTGGCCAGTTGCACAATGGCCGCCGGCGACAGTGTGGAATCGAGAAACGAATAGTGACTATGCGCGCGCAGAGGGACGTAGCAACTGGTCCATTGGCGATTTACGATTTGCGATTTGTGATTTTGAAGCGTGAGCTTCGTTACCTCAGCTACGACAGCTTCACGAGGAGCATCGCGCAGTTGAAAATCGTGGCCGCGCAAGATGATTTGCTGACCACGCGCGCGGCGCAAATCATCCACGACGCCGGCCAATCGTCGCCGGGCTTCGTGTTGTCGGGCGGCGCGTTCGAGCGGCAACTCGCCGCGGAAGAGGCCGTCATAGACATTCGAGAGTTTCAGGGAAACCATCCGCAGGCTCACGCGCCGCTTCCACGCCTGCTTCAGCATCGTGTGAATGCGCCCGTAAACGTCCGTTTCGAGATCGGTTGGTTCGGGCAGGCTCTCGCCGCGCTGATCTTCAGCCATGTCGTTGTAACACACCTTGACCGTCAGCGTGCGGATGCTTTTGCCATCGGCGCGCACCTTGGCCATGAGTTCGTCCGCCATCCGACGCAACACGGCTTCGGCGTATTTCTCATCCGTGAGGTCGGCTGCGAAGGTTTCCTGTTTGCTGTAGGACTTGGCCGGTTCGCACAACGGCACGACGGGCCGGTCATCAATGCCGTTGGCGAATTGTTTGAGTGACACCGCCAGCTTGCCGAGCAGCAGGTTCAACAGTTCGAGCGGTGTCGCCGCGATGTGCTTGATGTGGGCCAGCCCCGCCGCGTTCAAGCGCGACGCGGTCTTTGGTCCAATGCCCGGCAGCCAGTGGTTCGGGAGCGGATGCAAAAATGGAATTTCGTGTCCGGGCAACACCTGCGCAAAGGCCGCAGGTTTGTGCAACTTGGAAGCGATTTGACTGATGAGCTTGTTCGTGCCGATGCCTTCGCTGACGGAAATTTTGAGTGATTGCCGGATGGCGGCGCGGATGGTTTGCGCGACGTCAATGGACGGTTTACGAACGCCGCTCAAGTCGAAGTAGCCCTCGTCAATGGAAGCAATCTCCACATCCGGCGTGAAATCCTGCGCGTAGCTGAACATCCACCGGGAAAAATGTTCGTACTTGTCGAAGTCGCCGGGCAACACGATGAGCTTGGGGCAGAGCTTCCGCGCCCGCACGGTCGGCATGGGCGTGAACACGCCGAACTTCCGCGCTTCGTAGGATGCCGACGCGATGATGCCGCGCTTCTCACCGCCGACCGCGACGGGCTTGCCGCGCAACCGGGAGTCGGCGGCTTGTTCCACGGACGCGAAGAACGCGTCCGCATCGAGATGGACGATGACGCGGGGCACGGTCGATCATTTGCGTTTGCGGATGAGCGCGACCATCACGCCCTGGATGACCAGTTCACTGGCCGGAATCATTTTCGGATAATGCGGGTTTTCGGCGCGGAGGAACGGCTTACCGCGTTCCATCGCGAAGGTCTTGAGTGTGGACTCGTTGTCGATCAGCGCGGCCACCACGTCGCCGTTGCGCGGCGTCATGCCGTGTTCGAGCACGACGAGGTCGCCGTCCAAGATGCACTTGCCGATCATCGAGTCGCCCCGCACCTCCAACGCGAACGTGCGCGGCGTGGGCTTGAGGCCGAGCGTCTCGATGTCGATGGAAACACAGCCTTTGGCTTCCTGCTGGCGGTCGGCAGGGAAGCCGGCGGGGATGGCGCCGTAAATCGGGATGTCCGCGACGCGCTTTCGCAGGGCGTGCAATGGCGAAACGACGCGCAACGATCGCGCCTGGCCTGGTTCACCGGTCAACAAGGCGCCCTTCTGACGGATCAGGCGGAGGTGATCGGCCACGGTGGTCAGGCTGCGAAAGCCGAAGCGGTCGGCAATCTCCTGAAAGCTGGGCGTCACGCCGGTTTCATGGCGCGTGGTCTGGATGAAATCGACGATTTGCCGCTGGCGTTTGGTCAGTTCCTGCATATACCGTATGGATATACGGTATCATGGCGGGTGGCGGTGTCAATCCTTCTGTGCGATCAGACCTTCGACCCCGCCTGTTCCAGCATGGCATCAATGGTCGCGAGCGCGTTGCCTTCCAGTCGGTTGTTGACGTAGATGAAAGTCTTTCGCTGGCCCCCCGTGGCCACGCCTTCCTTGATCAATTTCGCGCCGGCAGCGCGGGCCTCCGCGTCCGGTTCTTTGACGCGGTCGTACGGACTGAACAGATCGACGGCCTCCTGATACTTGCGGCCCGGCTTGAGCAAGAACCGCGCGCCGCACAGCTTCGGATTGGTGAGACTGTCCGGCAACGCCATCTGCTCGCCCACCGGCGGCATGTCCGCCCAACTGTTGAAAACGTGCGCGACACCGTGCCGCCGCAGGACGGCGAAATAGTCCGGGTGCAGGAAATGTTTGTTCCGGATTTCCACGCCATAAGGCCAGCCGCTGGGAATGTTTTCCAGGAAACGGTCGAGGTCGGCGACAAAGTCGCGGCCATGCTGATAATCGCTTGGATAAAAGTGCGAGAATTCGAACATGAGCAGGCCGACATTCTCGCGGAACGGATCGCACGGCTTGAGGAAGGCCGAGGCGAACAGGTCCGCATTCAGAAAATTCGCGTTGGGTTTTCCGGCGCGGATGCCGAACCTCGGCTGGTTGGTGAACTTTTTGACGGTGATTTCATCGGTGACTTTGAACGCGAACTGAAAATCCCTTGGCACTTGCGACACCATGCCTTCGAGGTAGCGCCGGTCGGGAAACTTGTAGTAGGCCGCATCCACGCAGACCGTCTTGAAGACTTCGGCGTACTCGGCCAGGCACTGTTTCTCAAAACGGCTTTCGGCGACCTTGCCGCGCCAGAGGTAACGAGATTCGTCGTAGAGCAGGCCGCGCCAGCCGGCGTATTTCCACGAGGACGTGCCGATGAACACGCCTTTGGCCGCCAGGGACGCGGCTGTTCTTTTCATTCGTTCACGCTCGAAAGCCATAAAGTTGGGACGAGAGTTTGAACCGGCACAGTCTATCCGGCAACAACCTTGCGGGCAAAATCATCCTGAGTCCACTTGGAGGCTTGCCTAAACTTCAGCAATCTCGCCGTGTCCTCCGGTGCTTAGGTGGAGCATCACGAACATAATTTATTCCTTTCGGGGCAAGTCTCAGTTTCCCGTCGAAGTAATGGTTCTTCGCGAATGCCACATGCTTCGCTAATTCTTGTTGGATGCATTCGATGTAATCACGTGAACCTTTCACGTAATGAACCAGATACTTCGATGAATGCAGGCACGACCAGTAGGTCTCGACGTGCTGATATTTCGACTCAGATAAAACGTCGAAGACGCTTTGCACCACCCGCAGCGGGCAATCGGCACCGAAAATCACTGCGCGAACCGCCGCCGGTGGGATGTGAATGGTGTCACGATAGGAAGTATGGTTGCATTGCGTGAGTGGGCGTTCCTTCCGATTGCACACCTCACACCGAACTTTGATCTGCGGCAACGAGACGAGCCTTGCAAGGTCATAGATCATGCGCACTTCGCGCTCATATTGCCAGACTGGCGACTTGTGCACCAAAAGGTTCAGAAAGTGGCGTTCTTCAGATGCAGATCGTTCGTCTGAGTTCAAAAATAGTCCAGACGCCGGGTCCAACTTGTGTGCGCTGTCGCGTGGCTGGGACAAAGACTGCCAGCAATCATAGTAGCTGGGAGGGAGAGTCTGCCTTTCCGGGAAATACTTTACAGGAAAACCCCCGCAGCGCATCCCATTGTCAAATTGGGCAGCATCCAAGGCGAAGCAAACTCCTTGGAACTGATCAGCGTAATGAGACCACATCAAAGTGGAATGCTCATCTGACTCGCCTTCTCCATCGGCCAAATTAAAGAGGTTGGAAACCAAACTTAAGACACGAAATCGTTGGTGTAGAAGCCGAAAAATCTGTGAATTATGCCGGTCAGCTATGCCCCGCTGTGAATCCACTTGAATGGGCTGCTGCGGATGCAGATAGGGCATCGTCCCGGCCTTCTTCAAGTTGTCGTTGGCAAGGGCCACATATACAGGGACACCCGTAATGAGTTCGCTTTGCAATTGCTGATCAGCAGAGAAACGCTTCTCATGGTCGTCAGTCCAACCAGGGCGCATCTCGAACGGGTCGTTTAGGTCAAGCGGACTGGTCACAAACACTGAGTTTCCTTTCAGGATCTTCACCGCGCTGTCGCCACTGCAAAACTTGAAAAGAACATTGGAGCGAACGTTTTTCACAATTCGAGGCTAATTGTCGGGGACAGCGAAGTGAAGCGAATCTGACAGCCGATTTTCGTCCATCCTGCCGCACTTTAGAACCGCACTTGGTTGTTTGCTTAATTCAAAGTTTGAAGCGCTTCCTTAGCTTCGCTGACTATGCGTCCAAGCAGTTCATCATCGTTTTTTCCCCATAGAGTTTTAGCGTAAGAAGGAAACAATAGCACAACCTGCAAAACCTCTTTGGCTTCATTTTTGCACCCAACTTTTGCGAGCATATCACCAAGTTCCAAAAGAGTCGATGGGTCAAGACGTGAAGCCCATGCTTTTAGAAACGTACTTGCGAGGGGCTTCCAGTCCGTGGGGATGTCCTCTGATTGGAACATGAATTTATCCCGTGCGAGTCCTGCGAGTGCTTCACCAGCCAACATTCTTTGAAGCTTTGGAGCAGCGTCGGGATGGAATTTGGCCTCACTCCCTAACTCACTGTTTGCCATTTGTTGAAACTGTGACAGCCTGCGGTCAATCGCAGCTATTTCCTCCTGTGTGTAGTTTGGTAGGCCATCATTCCAATCAGGCAAATTCAGAGAACGGGGCAATTTGAAAGTCAGCGCAGTACCTGCATCAACGTAAGGCTGACATTCTTGTCTCCCGAACAGTTTAGCAAGCAGACCCATAAGCAATGTGCGGTTTGTATCATGTTACGGCACGAGGCGCAATCGCAGCGCGTCCTGGCTCAACGTAGCGCGTCACACGCGGCCTTGTGGCGAGGCGTGAGACGCGAGCACGCTTTCGTCTTGTCAGCCCAAAGGCCAGCGGCTAACTTGGCGACATGCTGATTGTCGGAACACAAAACAACAGACGGTTTTCGCAACCGTTGGCCGTCGAAACTTCCGACAAATTCCGACATATTTCATGTTGCACGGTGTCGCACTGTTCAGCAAGCGCAACGATGCAAACAGTATAAAACCACTGTAAACAAAACGTTTTAGTCGGTTTGGAGAGGTGGCCGAGTGGCTTAAGGCGCAGGTTTGCTAAACCTGTGACGGAGTAATCCGTTCGAGGGTTCGAATCCCTCCCTCTCCGCCAACGCAGTTTGATGCGACCAAATACATTGATGGAACCGCCGCTGAACATCGTTCCTCTCCGCGCTTCGCCAGCCCGTGAACTGGCCTTCACACTGATCGAATTACTGGTGGTGATTGCGATTATTGCGATTCTTGCCGGGCTGTTGTTGCCGACGCTGGCCAACGCCAAGGAGAAGGCCCGTCGCGCATCCTGTCAGAGCGCCCTGCGTCAGCTTGGGTTGGCGTGCCACATGTATGGCGACGATAACAATCAAAAGCTCCCTTCCGGAGTTCGCGATGATGGCGCAACTCACACGATTTGGGTGGGCACGAATACGTTCAACGCCATCCGGGATTACAGCAGCAGCAACATGAGCAGTTGTCCAAGTTTCATCAATCAATTCCAATATTATTACCCCGGAGTGGGGTACGTCATCGGCTACAGCTACAACGGCGCGTGTAAAAAACCGTGGGCGGGCGAGCCGAATCCCAAATGGATCTCCCCGCAAAGACTGACGGATGACCCACAACTTGTCCTGGCGGCGGACTTGAATGCGTGGGACAAGAGTCCCGGCTGGACTTTGGCACCGCACGGACGCGGCGGTCCCATCAAACAGGCGGGCAATGTCTTCATGTATGTGGGCGGGAAAACGTCCAAGGAAGTCGGTGCCGCCGGTGGTAACGTCGGTTACCTGGATGGCTCGGTGTCGTGGAAGCCGATTGCCAAAATGACGAATTACTGGGCCTTCCAATCGGGTATTTATTGGAATGCCTGGTGATCTCAACTAGCCGCCAGACGCATCGCCGCAAAAAGATTTTTTCCAGAATCAACCGTCACCGGTTGCTTCGCCTTTTCATCCGCCATTTCCACCAACTCCGGCGGCAATTCCTTGAGGAACGGCGACGGATGACACGGCATCAGTTGTCCGTATTTCTTGCGGCCGCCGCAATGACTGAGCGTCAACGTCTGCATCGCGCGCGTGATGGCGACATAAAACAGCCGGCGCTCTTCGTCCAGCGTCCCTTCCACCTTGGAACGAGAATGAGGCAGGAGACCATCCTCCAAACCGACGATATAGACGTGCGGAAACTCCAATCCCTTGCAACTGTGAATGGTGATCAACGTCACGGCATCGCCTTCATTGTCCTTCTCCTCCTCGCGGTCGGCATCGAGCATCAAGTCTTCCAGAAACGTTTCGAGTCGTTTCGCCGCCGGCGCGGTGGCGGCTGTCTGGCTGTCGAGTGTGGCGACCAGCTCCTTGAGATTGCGAACGCGATTCTCAGCCGTCTCGAGGTTCTTTTCCGAACGCCGCAGTTCGTTCCAATAACTCGTTTCTTCCAGAAAACTTTCCGCCCAGATTTGCAAGGAAACCGTTTGCTCACTCGCTAAACTCGCCCGCGTGATTTCGATCAATTCAATGAACGCCTGCAAACTCTCGCGCGTTTTGGAGGTAAACGTGGCCTGCACGTCGGTATGCTTCATGGCGGCATAGACCGAGCAATGCTTTTCCTGACTGGCCGCGAGCAAACGTTCCATCGTCACATCGCCGAGTCCGCGCGCGGGCACGTTGGCGATGCGCAACAGGTTCACGTCGTCGTGCGGATTGACGAACGTTTTGAGATACGCCAGAAAATCCCGGACCTCACGCCGGTCAAAAAAACTCTGCCCGCCGATCAGATGATAACGCACGCCGGCCTGGCGCAGCGCGGTTTCCAGCGGATGCGACTGAATGTTCGTGCGAAAGAGAATCGCCTGCTCCGACCACGGAATGCGCTGGGCGAGGCGGGCGTAATCAATCAGTTCAACCACGGTGCGGGCTTCCTCTTCGTCATCGGTGAAGACGTGCAGCGTGATTTTTGTTCCCTGACCTTTTTGCGACCAGAGATGTTTGCCGCGGCGACGCGCGTTGTTCTTGATCACGGCATTGGCGGCGCTCAGAATCGTGGCGGTGGAACGATAGTTTTGTTCGAGCTTGATGACTTTGACTTCCGGATAATGTTTTTCCAGATCGAGCAGGTTGGCGACTTCCGCGCCGCGCCAGCCGTAAATGCTCTGGTCGTCATCGCCCACGACGCACAGGTTGCGATGTTCGCGCGTCAGTTGATGCACGAGCTTGAACTGAGCGGCGTTGGTGTCCTGATATTCATCCACCATCACGTAACGAAATCGCTCGCGACAGGCCTCGAGGGCGTCGGGATGCTCGGTGAACAGTTTCAACGTCAGCAGAATCAAATCGTCGAAATCCACCGCGTTACAGGCGCGCAACGCGGTTTCATAACGGGAACGAACATGCTCGGCCAGCGCGGTCACGTTCGGGTCGCCAAACGCCGCCGCCGGCGTCCCGCCGTTCTTGTAACGACTCAGCAAACTCAGGACCGCTGCCGGGTCGGTCTTTTCTCCTTTTGTGGAGATGTGGCTGAGAATCTTTTTGATGGCGCTGAGCTGTTCCGCCTCATCGTAAATGACGAAATTCTTTTTGTAGCCGAGCCGATGAATATGCTGGCGCAGAATCCGGACGCAGAGCGAATGAAACGTGCAGACGGTGGGGCGGTCGGGACGTGTTGCGTGTTGCGTGTTGCGTGAATCCGCACTCGACGGCGGCCTTACGCTCCGAGGAATCAACTTTGTCACGCGCTCCTGCATTTCGCGCGCGGCCTTGTTGGTGAAGGTGACGCCCAGAATGCGGCCGGGCGCGATGCCCCGTTCGATCAGATGTGCGATGCGATGCGTGATCACCCGCGTCTTGCCGGTCCCCGCGCCGGCAAGAATTAAAAGCGGGCCATTGATCGTCTCAACGGCGAGCCGCTGCTGGGGATTGAGCGAACTTAAATTCAACATGCGCGCCGGAGTGTAGTGCGCTGGAAAGTGAAGGCAAGGAGAAGCGCGCGTCACCTCATCTTCTCAGAACCCTCCTGCAGCAATCGGATCTTCCACAAAACACGGTTAACTTAATAACGGGAATACCGGTAAAACTTTTTCTCCGCTCAGTGCGCGCGAGTTTTCCAACCGACTCGCGCCGTGTTAGGCCGCTTAACCATAGGGTCTCCGACTCTTGATCATCCAGCGACCATCGCGCTGGACGACAGTGTAAATGAAGCGATTCCTGCTCGCTGGAAGATTCGACAGTGCCGCCTCCGCCTCAAACTCGCCATCGCTCTTCCGCTCAATCTTGGCGACCTGAATTATGACGCCAACCTTCCCGCTGGAAGAATCAAGAATATCCCCTGAGGGAGAAACTCTCGATGCCGCATAGCTCCTGAGCGGCGGCAGATGGCCAGCGAACCTACTGAGAAAAGCGTCACTCGGAGGTGTCAGCCGATGACCAAAAGCCAGAAAACAGACAGACGCCTGGTTTGTCCCGACGTGCTGAAGAAGCTCTCTCACTAATGTTTCAGTCACATCGGACTCGAACGCTGCAACGTCAACTTGGCTGAACTCTGTCGGCGTGTAGAGGAACAGTCGATACCCTAGCCCTGCAAGCGACGCAGCAAGAATCAGAATGACGATTGTTTTGGCGTGTCGCATAGCGGGCTAACGATTAGGTATGCGGAAGAATTGTTGTCGATCTGGGTTCATGCCAGTGTCATCTAGCGTTTTCTACGCGCCACGTCCAGCCGGATTTGGCTGTAGCCATGTACGTGGGAAATTTCGCGGAAGTCACAGTGAGGCTGCTGGCGAAATGGAGCGCGGAATTTATTCCGCTTCAATTTGATTACAATCGATAGGCATCGAACGCCAAACCGTCAACCACATCGAAGCGGACTGAAGCCCGCGCCCCCTTGCGCGAGCGGCCTTGCCCTGTGGAATAGCGTTCGTAGCTACCGCAGTAGATGTCGCGTTTTTTCCACGGGGCGAGCCGTGACTCCGGGGAAATTTCCCGACCGCATGCCTACGGCTTACAGACTCAAGTGTCCCAAAGCCAGCAGGCCGTAAAACGTGTACTCAGTGTCCAGGTGGTCATCGGCCCATTGACCGTGAAACGAGCCTTCGTTGGTCCAGAGCGTGTCGATGTAATCGAGACATTTTTCTTTGACGTGCGCGAAGGAAACTTCCATTCCCGCCAGCGCGTGCAAGGCCGTGGCGGTGGACAGTAAATCAGGAATCGGCGCATTGGGCACGGCCAGAAAGCCGCCGTCGGGATGGCAACGCGCCAGCAGCCAGTCGCCCACCGATTGATTCACCGGCACCGTTAGATTTCGGAGAATGGTTAGGGCGGCGGCGGTGGCATTCGTTGCTCCGACCTTCACATTGCGGTCGTTGGCCCACGCACCGTCGGGCATCTCCAGAAATTTCAACGACTGCACGAGGCGCAGCGGTTCAGGCAATTCAACCTTCAAATCCTGATAGGCCCCCAGTGCAAGAAAGCCACCGTAAGCCGTGCCGGAATTGCTTCCGGCAACCGGATGATATCCTCCATCCCTGGCGCGAAATGATTCGACGCGGTGGATCATCGTTTCAGCCAGCGCGCCGGAGCGGGACACGGGCGCGCCAGAGTTTCCCAAGGCCGCCCAGGCGCGGGCCAGGCAGCAAAGGTGAACGAAATCCAATCCGTCGCCGGCGCCAAATTTCTGCAGATAATTTTCGACACGGGCGACAGCCAATTCTACTTGCAGCGCGAGAAGCGCATCCAGACCGAATACAGTGTAATAGAGATCGCTGCGCCCGGAACGGTCCTTGAAACCGCCATCGGCGTTTTGCTGGCCGTGCAGAAACTTCGCGACCAATTCCGTGGAATCACCGAGCAACTTCGGCGCAAGTCGGGCGACTTGCAGCATTTCGAGGCGCAGGCTCATGAGAAGCGATGACCGCCGGAGCCGATCCGGTTTCGCGCGTGTTCACTCCACCGCCACCGGCGCGAGACGGTTCGCCGCATTCTTCTGCTCAAACTCCTTGCACCAGCCCTTGATTTCCGTGTCGTTGAAAATCCTTCCGATCACGCGCCGCAGCAGGCCTTTTAAATTCGGATTCTCCAGGTCGCGCAACGAACGGATAGCTTCCTCTTTGTAAGTCTCCAGCAAGGTGCGGGCGCGCTCATCGGCTTTCAACTCAGTGTAAAGCGCTTCGATGTGTTCGGTGTTCAGTCCAGCTTCAGGGGAACGGCGCCAGAGCAATTCGAGACTTTGTTTCCTCTCGCCAGTCGCGCGTTCATAAGCCACTGCCAACAACAAGCCGGGGCGCATCCCCGCGATGTCATTGGTTTCGCCCTTGTCACCCAGATCGCTCAGGTCATCGCGGATTTGATACGCGATACCGAGTGCTTCGCTGTAAGCCGCGAGCGCGTCCGAAACTTCCTCGTGCTGTTCCGTGCCCGCATAGAGCGCACCCAACCGCAACGCCACTTCAAACGCGGGCGCGGTCTTTTGCCGGAAAATGTCGAGCACCTGCAACGGCGTCAACGGCTCCGGCTTGCGCGCCCAACACAACTCCGCGCCCTGACCGCGACAAAGCTGGCGCTGGCCTTGCGCCGCCGCGAGCAGCATTTCAGCTTTTTGTTCACCCGAAATCCGCGACGCGCCGATCAGGCGGTAACCTTCGCCGATGAGCAAATCCCCGACGTTAAGCGCCACAGCCACGCCGTGCTCCTCGTGCAACGTTTTTTCGCCATAACGAATTCTGTCGTTGTCTTCGATGTCATCGTGGATGAGCGACGCTTTGTGAAAACATTCGATGGCCACGGCGATTTTGCGGATGTCCTCCGGCAATTTCTCGCCGGGCGTTTCGCGCAACGCTTGAAAAGCGGCGACGGTGAGGAACGGCCGCCAACGTTTGCCGGCGCGCATGAGCCACTCGCGGGCAATTCTCTCGGTCTCACCCTCCGCGTTGCCCATGATGAGAGCGAGGGACGGCGGCGTGAACCAGAAATCGACTTCATCCCGCAGCGCGCCGAGATCAAGCCGCCGCGTTTTGTCATCGCTCGTGAGGTGGAGGTAATCCCAGACCCAGTCCAGATCGACCGTCGTATCGATGCAATCGTCCTGCAAAAGCGGCACCGCCACACCCGGGATCGCTGCCGCTTCCATGTAAGGAAACGCCCGCTCCAGCACACTGAGACAACTGACCCCGACGATGGCCTCGATCTTGCCGGTTTGAATCAACGTCATGACGATCGCCGATCCTTCCGCGACGAGCACGGCGTAGCCGAGCCTTTCCGCTTCCGCCTGCAGATCCTGGATGGAGCAAAGCCCGCATTGTTTGCAGAGCAGACCGAATTCGTCGAAAGGCGCGGGGCACTTGCTTTCCACGCGCAAACATTTCGGGAGCAGCAGCAGTCGCCGTTCAAATGGGACGGACGCCAGTGCTTCGCGCCACATTTCGTTGTTGATGAGCACGCCGATGTAGTCGCGATAAATGGCGTCGCACTTGAGCATCGCGACGATTTTGTCCGCGTGAACTTTTAGTTCGTCCGCTGGCAGCGGCGGCACGGGATTGTATTCAGCCACGTAATGGCGGACGAGTTGCAGGATGTGCGCCCGCTCAATTGTGGTCTGAGGAATATTTTTCTTGGGCGCGCGAACGCGCTGCTGAGGAACGGGGCGCGGAATGACAAGGGTCGCAGTTTCCATAAATCACTTTGTAAGACGTTCCATCGGCCTTTTTGTTTCATTCCCTCTGGTTATGCGTGTGGCATTATCCACAATCGATGCCGCGGGGTCGAGACTTGTTTTCAATGCGCGTGCCTTGGCCGTGGCTTGGTGGTCAACGTTTCGGTAAGCCGAAAAATCATTGAACCAATACTTTTTGGCAAGCCGATACATCCAATGTTTCTCCGGCACTTCCTCACCGGGCAACCACTGGCTGAAACGCGGCTGCATGGCCTCCAACTCGGCCATCGCCGTGCCACGGGCCGTCGTGTCGCGTGCGCCGTGTTTTGCGACGAGTTCTTTCACAAGGTCGGGCCGCTCCAAAACCACGCAACCGCGAGTGTGTTTGGCGCTGAGTTCACGGAAGTCTTTCAGGAATGCCGAATCGCGCATGGTTTCAAAGATGCCGCGCGGGTCACGAATGGATTCGGTGGCGAACTGGATGATCGGGCACGGCTCGATGTCACCTCGCGGACTGATGTGATGACTGATGCCCGTGGACATCGGGCAAAGCGCCTGGCCGTCGTGATCGTAATAGGCGTCAATGATCGCAATCGGCATCTTCGCGCGCATCTCGACGACGAACTTGCGTGTCCGCACGAGTTGGTCGGGGCGCAAAGCGAGCTGCTGATTCATCTTCGGTCCGACCGGCCGGTAAGTATGATACCAGACGTAATGCACGCCGCGATTGATGAGTTCCTGAAGCCACGATTCGGTCAGCAGTTCGTCGATGTTTGATTGGCAGACGCTCGTGGCCACACCGGTGAGAAGCCGGGCGCGCAGACAATGTTCCAGCCCGCGCATGGTTTTGTTGAACACGTCCTTCTTGCCGCGCCGCTCGTCGCTGGTTATTTCGCGGCCCTCGATGCTGACCAGCGGCGTGGCGTTGCCCAGCTCGCGCAGGCGATTCGCGACTTTCTCGGTGATGAATTGGCCGTTGGTGAAAAGCTGGAAATAGCAGTCCGGATGTGCCGCGAGCAGGTCAAGCAGTTGCGGGTGCATGAACGGCTCGCCGCCGAGGATGCCGAAGAACGCGTTGCCGTGTCGCTTGGCGTCGGTGATGGTGCGATTGAGCGTGTCGAGATCGATGGCGTCCTTTTCCTCCACGTCCACCCAGCAACCTTGACAGCGAAGGTTGCAGGAGTTGACGATCGAGACGTAGAGGAACGGCGGGAAATACTCGCCACGCTTGATGCGCCGCTTGAACTTCTCGACCGACAACACCCCTTTCACGCCGAAGTTCCAGGCAAACTTCCGAATGCAGCGGAAGTCGGCGGAGCGCAGGGTGCGAATGGCGAGGGTAGGAAGCATTTTCAATGTGTGATGCCCGGTGTTCTATGATTATCCGGCTGGCTTTCGTCCATGATTTGTTCAACAGAAGGGCTTGAGGCGATCCAATCGTACGTCGGGCGTGATTCGCCATTGATAAACGTGACACCCTGCGGATTCCACGAAATGCCAAAGTGATTTCCAACACTCTCGCAAGCGATGGCCCTAATCCCATAGAACTCGACAGGGCGAACCTCGCCCGGCTCACTCACGCCGTTACAGTTGAGGTCTCGCCAAAGCGCTAAACCTCGAAGCTCCTTGCCTCGCAAGACGCCATCGCCATCACTATCGAGCGCAGAGAGAGCATCATAGCCGTCACACCAAAAAATCCAGAACGTCACGCTACCAAACATTTGCAAGGCGGAAGTAATCCGGCAGGTACCGTCCGCGTCAAATACAAGCCACGCTGCCTTTGGCGTAATCCACCCCCACTTTCGCGGCCGTCCGCTGCCGTCGAGATCGAATGACACTTGAGCATCAGGGTCCGTGAGTTCGGTCAATGAGGTATTGGTCTCAAGCGGAACGAGGATTGGCGTTACCGCACGACTCATCGTTTGAAGTTTCTGTCGGTCTTTTTTCAATTGAGCGATCTCCCTTGCGTCCTTTACGGGATTGAGGAGTTTCAACATGTAGCTGATGACTTCGTCGCTGTAGCACACACCCGGCCCGAGGGATCCTTGCCTGGAGCTATGAATTGGGTTTCTTCCAGACCGCACGTCGTCCCACACGTCTTCAATCCACTGTTTCAAGTCGAAGTTGCCGGTGACCTCGCGCTTCCATGCAATGCTGAGCGTTTTGCGATATGCGGCCAACGCCTCATCTCGCTTTCCTGACTGATCCAGACACCAAGCCAGCCCCAGTTCAAGAGGCAGAACCAGCCACTGCTGCTCAAAAACGTTCGTGGACTTCTTCAGTAATCCGATCGCTCGTTCATAGAGCACGATCGCATTAGTCAGGTGCTCAAGTGCAATTCGTTTTTCTTGCGATGTCGGTTTAGTCTGCACGCTTCGCGGCACGCCGGCGTCTGATCCAGGAAAATAGAAGACAGGACTCTCATCTTTCTTAGTCACATTGACCTCGGTGAGGTTCGTCGCGTAGGCCATCGAATGCAGACGGGCAAGGTGATAAATAGTTTCAAAAGCATTCGTGTTCTTCACAAAGCGTTGCTGAAGATTTGTGAATAGCCGGTCGATGGGAACCTTTTGGGTTTCGGGAAAGCCGAACAGGGCATGACTGGGTGAGCAGGCATAGGCTGCCATGAACGTTATCAAAGCAAGTTGATGCAATCGCATAACGAGGATTACGCTGACCTTTTCAGGCTACTCGACAACGCCGCCTGCGCTTTGGCTTTCGCCTCGTCCGCTCGACGCGCGATTCCGTTCGGAGATGGCAAGCTCATCAAAACTTCCGGCGGGATGTCGCCGGATTGCGCGAGTTTCACCAGACATTTCTGGCGTTCTTTGAGCGCTTTGTCCGCATCGCGTTCCTTCGAGAATCGCGACTTCGCCTTTTCACTGCGTTCGCGGAGCATCGCATAAACGTCGCCGCCGAGCAGCGCGGAGATGTCGATCTTCATCTTCTCGCGGTTCAGGTCGGCATCACTCACGACGTCACCGTTGATCGGACCGGCCTTGTATTTGGGGAACATGATGGCGGCCTCGGGGCAGACGCGCGAGCAGGCCGGGCAGTTGGTTTTGCAATTGTCGTTGCTCTGCACTTGAATCTTTTGCTCCTCGTCCACGCCATAGACTCCGAAAAGACAAAAGCTCAGGCACTGCATGCAATTCGTGCAGCGGTCATAGTCGATGACGGGGAACCACGGCTTCCAGTCGCCGTGTTTTGCGGCGTTGGTCTCGAGGCGAACGGATTCAACCGTCTCGGTGATGCGGTTCGAGTCGAAGCCGGTGACATCTTGAAAACGAAGATTGACCCGGCCATCGGCGTCTTCACCCAGCGGCGCGCGGCCGCCGTTGAATCGGCCCATCACGAGCAATGAGGTGCGGTCGGCGGGAGCGACGCGGCCCTCGCCAGCCACGCGCGTGACGGCGAAACCCTTTTCAAGCAGTGCGGTCATCGCGGCGAAGCGGTCGGTGGCTTCGAGCGGTTGTGCGCCGTCGCCTTCGTAGAGGACGACGCGGAGAGTGGTTTGGTCTTTGAGGCTCATGCGGCGATTTCGGTCTTGGGCAATTCTTCAGCGCCCGGCTTGGTGACTTTGCCGGCGGGCAGGTTCGGTTTCAACCCGCCGTTGGACAGCGCCGCACAAACTTCCTCCGCGCTTTGCACACGCATGTTCAACACCTCAGTAGAATTGAACGGCAAATCGGCTTTGGCCGCGTGAAACAGCCACTTCACCGCGCGCGGATAACAGGCGGCGATCTTCACCGCGCCGCCTTCGGCCAGTCGTTTCAATGACGGGTCTTGCCGGGCGGACATTTCGCAGAGGTCGGCCACAGCATCGAACGCGACACCGGAATCGCAGAGTTTTTTCAACACCGCTGCCTTCACCTCTTTGGGGACGACCTGGGCGTAGGTGCAGTTACAAAACAAAATGCGCGGCGGTGTCATGATTTGCTCCTCAAGTCTAACATTGTTACGTCGGGCTGCAACATTTCATCAAACCGGTGCGACGATGCGGTGCGTCGGCGTCGGCTTGCCGGGGCGGAAATGTTCCAGGTGCTCCAGCTTTGCAAGGAGTTGCTGGCTTTGCTCTGCGATTTGCCCGAGGGCGGATTCGACGGCGCTGCGCAGTGCCTCCGGTGACGCTTCTGCCCGGAGGTTGATGATGAGCAGGCCGCTCTCCACCGGCTCCGCGAGTTCTTGTCCCAGTTCCGGCACGAAATCATTCCGCACGAGATTGATGACGGCGAGATCGCCCAGACTTTCGTCGGGGCTGAACGTCATTTTCAAGTGCGCGACCTCGGCGCGTTCGGCGTTCAGCCGCGATTGCAGATTGCCGGCAAGCTGCTTCAAAACAACGTTGCCATCGAACGCCTTCTTCGACGTCAGGCGTATTGTGCAATTAAGCCAACCCAATAGCGCTTCTCCCTCAGCGTAATCTTCGTAATTCACTTCCATCGTCGAGCGCGCCTGCTGGTCGGTGGCCGCGATGCGGTCGAACCACGCTTCCAGCCCCGCTCCGGTACGAGCAGAGGCTTCGAGCAATTGGGCCTTCGGAAATTCCTGAGTCAATGCTTCCCGCAGCGTCGCACTGTGTGGTTCATCAAGCAGCTCGCACTTGTTGATGACGATGAGGTCGGCTTCTTCGAGTTGCTTGCGGTAGATGTAAAGCACCTTGTCGGAGAACCTGCCGCCCTCTTCCAAACCAAATACCCGCAGCGCGCGAACCGGGTCAACGAGCACGCTCAACGGCGCGATGGAAAAACGGTTGCCGTAAATCCGACGCAGCGGATAAGTCACCGTCGCCACGAGGTCGGTGCAACTGCCGACCGGCTCAGCGATGAAGACATCGGGGCGAGAGTCGGCGGTTAATTTGTTCGCCGCGTCCACGAGTGAGTTGAACCGACAACAAAAGCAACCGCCGGGAATTTCTTCAGTCGCGAAACCCTTTGAGCGCAGCATGGCGGTATCCACCAGTTCGCTGCCCTGGTCGTTTGTGATGAGGCCGACGCGTTGACCTTGCTTCGTGAGACGGTCAGCAAGTCTCGCGACCGAGGTCGTCTTTCCCGCACCAAGAAAGCCGCCAATCATGATGTAACGGGCCTTGAGGAGTGCGGAGTTCGTTGATCCGATCACGCGTCCCTTGCCGATTGGTTGTTGGCCTGCACTCATTTGATTTCTTCAGCCTTCTGCTTTTCCAGAATTTTGTCGATGGTTTTGTCGAGCAAGGCTGTGTAGGCGTGGACATCCAGGCACTTTGAATCCGGTTGGCCGCGCGCTTCATACAGCCAACCCGCGCCGTAAGGATCCTTATTCACGAGCGTGATTTTCTGTTTTAGGGTGGGATTGACACCGCAGAATTCTCCATCGACGACGCAAAAAATATCGGAGATGGCCTTGAAGCCTTCGACCCAGCCAATGATTTGACCGCATTGGACCGGCGCGCCCGGCGGAATTTCGAATCCGTGATCCACCATTTCGCCGAGCATACGGGTGGCGAATTTGGTGATGCCGATCCGCCATTTGCCATCGGCTGCGCGCGCCAGCCAGGCGTGCGACGAGCTGTAAGAAAAGTCCAACGGCAGTTGCGTGACGAAGCGCGAGCGTTTGTAGTGAAGGGTTTTTGGCTTGTCGGCTTCCATTTGTTCCGTCGCCACGGTAGCGAATGGCGAATCAGGCGCAAGCGCGTTCACAAAAGGCTCGTCAACCGCCGCGCTGCATTTATCATGTGAACCGGTGATTATTTATTTCGACCACAACGCCACGACACCGATGCTGCCGGAAGCGCGACAGGTCTGGCTGGAGGCAACCGAGAAATTTATCGGGAATCCGTCCAGCCCGCACCGTATCGGCGCACGGGCGGACACGGCCATGAACGAGGCGCGGCAAAAGCTCGCGGAATTCCTCGGCTGCGACGCGCTCGACATCGTCTGGACTTCCGGCGCGACCGAGTCCAACAACATGGTGCTGCATCATTTTGCGCGGACGCTGGGCGCGAAAGACGAAGTGTGGATTTCCGCCATCGAACATCCGTGTGTGATGGAGTCCACGCAGCATTACTTCCCGAAGCGGCATCGGCTGATTCCCGTCACACGGGAGGGCGTGGTGGACATGAACTGGTTGACAGAAGAGATGGCGCACGCACGTCCGGGCTTGGTGGCGATCATGGCGGCAAACAACGAAACCGGGGTGCTGCAACCGTGGCGCGAGGCGCTGGCGATCTGCCGGCAATACGAAGTGCCGTTCTTCTGCGACGCCGCGCAATGGATTGGGAAGTTGCCGGCTGGCGGACTCGGCGAGTGCGACTACGTCAGCGGCGCGGCGCATAAGTTTGGGGGACCGAGAGGAGCCGGCTTTTTGAAGTGCCCGGCGAAGGGTCGTGTCGAACCATTGCTGCGCGGGGGGCCGCAGGAGGATGGCCGTCGAGCCGGGACGGAGAACGTGGCGGGCGTTCTCTCGATGCTCGCAGCGCTGGAGACGCGGGCAGCCGCTCTCACGAAAGGCGAACACAAAAGCAGAGCGAAGCTCCGCGATGCTTTCGGGGAACGATTGTTGAAATCGTTGCCGGGCGCGGAAGTGGTTGGGCTTGGATCGCCGCGGCTCTGGAATACCGTTTCAGCGTTGATGCCTGAGGCTGATCGCCAGCAACGATGGGTCGTGAAGCTCGACAAGCTGGGATTCGCAGTGTCCACCGGCTCAGCGTGTTCGAGTGGCAAGGAAGCGCCGTCGCATGTGCTGGCGGCTATGGGCTGTTCGCCGGCGGAAGCGGGGCGGGTTCTGCGTTTCAGCAGCGGTTGGGAAACGACAGAAGAGGAATGGCGGGCATTGGCCACAGGTCTGACAAAAGCTTGCGAGGGAATTCGTCAGCGGTGAATTTCCGCACAATCACATGTTGCGGTTGGTTCATGCTGAAACTGGTTTGGAAAAGAGGGTGTTAGTCGCGGGTGTCAATCGTTTTACCACCAAGGTGACGTCTCTGAACTCGCACAAATTGAATGGGTTAGACGGGAATTGTCGTCCGCTGCACTAATTCTGATTGAATGAAAACCGGGCGATGATAGTCTCAATGTCGTTCCGTAACCAAAACCAAATAATTAAACCATGAAAAAAACATCATTATTCATCACTGGCGTCGCCGGATTGTTGCTGCTCGCGCTCGCCACGCCCACCTTTGCGGCGGAAAAAGGCAAGGACAAGACAGTCACCATCACCGGGGAAGGCAAGTGCGGCAAGTGCGCGCTGCATGAAACCGAAAAATGCCACAATGTCATAGTGACCGAAAAGAACGGTAAAAAGGTCACTTACTTCCTGACCCAAAATGACGTGAGCAAGGCTTTCCATGACAACATCTGCAAGGAAGCCAAGAAGGTCACCGCCACCGGCACGGTCAAGAACGAAGACGGCAAGAAAGTGCTGACGGTCACCAAGATCGAACTGGCCAAGTAATTATTTGCAGGGGTTTTACCACAAGCCTTTTAGATCTCGCCCGCAACTCCAGGGCAATGAGCCAGAGTTGCGGGTGATTTGTTGTCAATTATCCACTGGTGAACGTTGAATCGATACGGGTTGAAGCCAAGTTGGTAAAAAAAGAAGGCCGGGCTTTCACCCGGCCTTCCCCAAACAACGAGAACAAAGCGCTCAAAAACATCGCTTCGCAACTGCGCTGGCTACGAAGATCCATTGTCAGATGCAGCGCCGCAGACATACGCTCTTACTTCACACACGGAACTGCGCTTTCGCATCGTCAACACACCATGAGAATACTCGAAGCCGTTCGCCCCGCTAGTCACCAGTTGTGGGGACAAGCTTGTTCCAAAAGGCGAACTCCGAGTGCCGAAATCCCGAGGAAATCCCGGTTAACGCCGCAGGAACTTGGCGACCGCTTCAGTCCGGGTGCGAACCTGGAGCTTTTCGTAGATGCGTCGAATGTAGGTGTGCACCGTTTCGTAGCTGATGCCCAGCTTCTCGGCGATTTCCTTGTAAAGAAACCCTTTGGCGAGGCAGTCGAGCACTTCCTGTTCGCGCGGTGACAGGTTCTCGGTGGATTGAGCGGAAGCGCTGGACTGCTGAAAAGACTGGACGACTTTGCGGGCAATATGGGTCGTCATAGGCGAACCGCCCCGAATCACTTCCTGGATGGCTTCCAACAACTCGGCGCTTTTGGTGCGCTTGAGCAGGTAACCGGACGCGCCTGCCGCCAGCGCGTTAAAAATGTTCTCCGTATCTTCGTAAACCGTGAGCATCACCACCAGGATCTCCGGGCTGATTTGTTTCAACCGTCGGACACATTCCACCCCGTTCATGCCCGGAAGGTTGATGTCCATCAACACAACGTTCGGACGCTCCGTCGGCAAGGCTTCCAGAGCCGCCTCGGCATTGGCGTATTGACTCAAGCATTCGAACCCCTCGGCGCGCTTGATCACACGGGCGAGCGTGCCTCGCAACTGGTCATTGTCTTCAACGATGGAAACGGTGATCGCCATTTTTTATTCAGTGGTCCTTGATTGGCGCCGTCAGTCGCACCACAGTACCGCCCGCCGGTGCGGGGCTGATCGCAAACTTGCCGCCGATATCCTCCATCCGTTTGCGCATGTTGCGCAATCCGTTTCTTAGTTGAGCCGCCTTTTCATTCATGCCCGCGATGCCTCGACCGTTATCTTCGATCTCCAGCGTGAAACGGTCGGCCTCCAACCGCAACCCTAACAGGACGGATGAGGCGTGCGCATGACGGACGACGTTGGTGATGGCTTCCTTGAAGGCGAGGAAGACATTGTGCCGCACTTCAGGGGAAATCAGCGCCGCGGGCAGTTGCGTCGGCACGTCCAGCCGATAACTCAATCCAGCCACGGCAAGATATTCCTGGGCGTATTTGCAGGCATAAGTGATCAACCCATCCAAACTGTCGTTCGAGGGGTTGACCGTCCAGACGATCTCATCAAGCGCGCGCGTCGTGTCCCGCGCCGTCTGCGAAATTTGCCGGGCATGGGCTTCAACTTCTTCCGGAGAATCTTTATCACTCTCCACCAACTCGCCCAGCAGCGACACCTGGGTGAGGCTGGCGCCGACTTGATCGTGGATGTCCCGCGCAATCCGGGCGCGTTCTTTTTCCAGTGCCTCCTGTTGCCGCAAGTGCTCCAGTTGACGGTGCAGTTTCTGGGTTGAGAGATAGTGGACCATGGTAATGACTGCTCCGAGCAGGAACGCCGCTGTGGCACCAAGAAACCACCATGTGCGCCAGAACGGTGGCAAGACGATCACCGCCAGGCTGCTTCCTTCTTGATTCCAGAGGCCGTCTTCGTTGCAGGCAATCACCTGGAAAAGGTAACGACCGGGCGGCAGTTTGGGATAGCGTGCGACGCGATCTTTGCCGGCGTCAGTCCATGTCGTCTCATGTCCTTCCAGCCGAAGTCGGAATTTTAATCGGGCCGCATCAGCCGCGGCGAGGTTGAGACTGGTATAATAAATGTCCAAGCTCTCGTTTCTCGCCGGCACCGTCAGCTCTTGCAACCAACCGGAGACGAGGTGGTTTGTGTTCTTCTCCTCACCGTCCACCAGTACCGACTCGATCACCACCGGCGGCGGGTTGGTGTTGGGCTGCAGGCGACGCGGATCGATGGACACCAAGCCCTTGATGGTCGGAAACCAAAGTCTTCCGTCGCGCCCGCGGCACGCCGCCGGTTGCGAGCCGAAAGTGCACTCGGTGGTGGGCAGTCCATCCGCAACATCGTACAAACGGGAATTGATGGTGTTCGTCAAACCTTCAGCAAACTGATTCAACTGTGTCCGGGGAACTCGCATGAGACCGGTGTAAGATCCGATCCACAAGTTTCCTTCGGCATCATCCAGCAGATAGGCGAGGCTGTTGCTGGCCAGCCCTTCACGTTTGGAATAGCGCGTCCACTTGTTGTCGTGGAACCGGGCCAGACCTTCGCGTGTGGTCCCGACCCACAAAACGCCGTCGCGATCCACACACAACGAGGAAATACTGTCGCTGGGCGGACCATTGGTTGACTGGCGGTAAGCCGTAAACTGGCCGTCGCGCAACCGGTTCACGCCTCCCCCCACGGTGCCGATCCAAAGGTTTCCTTCGGAATCATCGGCGATTGCCCGCACGACGTTCGCCGACAACCCGTTGGTGATGTTGAACACGTTCCACTCGCGCCCATTCCAGCGCACCAGACCGCCCGGCGTGCCCAGCCACAAATCCCCTCGGTGGTCCTGATGAATAGCCAGTACCCCTTGTTGAACTTCGGGAGGTCCAGCCACTTGCTGGAATACACCCTCTTGTAGCCGAAAGAGTCCGCTGAAGAGACTGGAAATACCCGTCCAAACCTGTCGTGCCCGGTCCACAAAGACCGCGCGCACGGGGATATTCAACGCGACAATTTGATTCGCGGTCATCGCGAATTGTTGCACCGCTCCATCCCTCCGCCGGCTCACGCCAGTGTTCGATGCGATCCAGAGACCGCCGTCGTCTTCCCAAACTGATTGCACCACCGAGGAGCGGGTTTCCTCCACCGTGTCGAAGATCTTCCGTTTGACTCGGTTCAACCCGCCACCATCCGTGCCCACCCAAAGACTTCCTTCCCGATCCACGCAAAGGGAAAGAATGTAACTGTTCGACAAACCCTCATTCGTCGATAGCGCCGTGGCCTTGCCTTCCGTGTCAAACCAAAACACCCCGGCGCCGACCGTGCCGACGACGAGATTTCCCTGCCGATCCTCACAGGCACTGGAGACCGTTACGTTGTTCCACGGATACCCCGACCAGTCGCGGTCAACATGATTGGTGTGACATTTCTGGATGTGTCCATCCGCCAGTCGCCAATAACCGCCCTGGCGGCTGGCCATCAGGTAATCCAGTTTGTTGAAGGGCAGAAATTGAGGTTGCATCGCGGTCGTGGCCGGGTCCAAGCCGAACATTCCCCAGTCCACTCCCACCCACACAAGCCCTGAATGTTCTTGAATGACCTGACGACAGCGGCTGAATCGTTGCGCGAAGGTTTTTTCGTTTTCAATGGCGCCGTTCCGGTAGCGATATAATTGGCCCGCCGCTGTAAACAGCCAGATGGCGCCAGTGGAATCTTCACACACTCCCGTGAGGTGTCCGGCCTCATTTCCTGGTCCGAGATTTGGAAAGTTGACGTGTCCATCCTTGATCAACGCGATGCCGGAAGTATCGGTCCCGACCCAAAGGTTGCCGTGACTGTCCTCAAAGAGACTGACGATGGCACCGTTGTTGAGCATGGACGCATCGCTCTGATCCAGACCGGTGAAGCGCACTCCATCGAAGCGCACCAACCCATCCACCGTTCCCAGCCACAAATACCCGTCCCGGGTCTGGGTCATCGCGATGACGGAATTCTGCGGCAAGCCCTTCCCGCTATCCCAGATATCGATGGTGTAGGGCGGCGCAGCGGCCGCCGGGCCGGGAGCGGCGAAAGCGCCGAACCAAAGCAGCGCGGCTGCGAGAATCCACTTCTGATTCGGCAGGTTCGATTTTTCCGGCAGTTCGTCGCTCATGTTAAGCCGCATAATATCGGGTGGAGCACAGCTTGCCTTGAGCGGTCCGGCGAAGCAAGCGCCTCCGCCGCTTCCCGCCGTCACCAACCGGGCCTTCTGCCGTCGCTGACATCTTCGCCCAGTCAGGATGCTCGGGTGAAAATTTCTTGAATTGACAATCCCTCGTCATCGTCAGGAAGATGTTGCTATGAACGAATCTACGAATAATCTCACTACGCGCCGCGAATTCATCAAGAACACTGGCAAGCTTGCCGCCGCTTCAGCCTTGGCAGGTATGGCCATTCCGCATGTCCATGCTGCGGAAAACAACACCATCCAGATCGCCCTCATCGGCTGTGGCGGTCGCGGCAGCGGCGCCGCCCGGAATGCGCTCTCCGTAAAGAACGGCCCCATTAAACTGGTCGCCATGGCCGACGTTTTCGAACACCGCCTCAAGGCCAGTTACGAAGGAATTTCCAAGGAGTACTCGGATCACATGGATGTGCCGGCAGACCGCAAATTTATCGGCTTCGATGCTTACAAGAAGGCGATGGATTGTTTGAAGGCGGGCGATGTGGCGATCTTTACGACCCCGCTGGCCTTCCGCTGGGTGCATTTTACCTATGCCATTGAGAAGAACCTCAACGTCTTCATGGAAAAGCCGCTGACGGCGGATGGTCCGACTTCCCGCCGCATGATCAAGCTCGCAGAAGAAGCGACAGCGAAGAACCTCAAAGTCGGAGTGGGCCTGATGTCACGTCACACCGTTGGTTTGCAGGAAGTGCATAAGCGCATTCAGGACGGCGAGATCGGCGACATCATTCTCATGCGCGGCTATCGGATGCACGGCCCCGTCGGATTTTTCAATTCGCTGCCGAAGCCGCCGGGCATCAGCGAACTGCTCTACCAGATCCAGCGCTTCCACAGTTTCCTGTGGGCGAGCGGCGGAAACTACAGTGACTTTTACATCCACCACATTGACCATTGCTGTTGGATGAAGAACGGCTGGCCGGTCAAGGTGCAGTCGCTTGGCGGCCGCCATTATCGGCAAAGTCCCGAGGGAATCACTTACGTGGATCAGAATTTCGACACCTATTCAGCGGAATACACATTCGCCGATGGCAGCAAGTTCATCATGGACGGACGCTGCATGAACGGTTGCAACGATATTTACTCAAGCTACGCGCACGGCACCAAAGGCATCGCGGTATTGGCCGATCACGCCGACATGGGCCAGCCTTCCCGGACTTACAAGGGCCAGGACATGGATCGCTCCAAACTCGTCTGGACCTCCAAAGACCGGTCGGATCCCTATCAGAATGAATGGAACGTCTTGATTGACGCCATCCGCAACAACAAACCCCACAACGAAGTGACGCGCGGCGTCGAAGCCAGCGTTACGACTTCGATGGGCCGCATGGCTGCCCATACCGGACAGGAGATCACCTTCGACAAAATGTTGAATCACGAGCACGAATACGCGCCCGATGTGGACAAGTTCACGATGGATTCGCCCGCGCCATTGCCAGCAGGCTCCGACGGCAAGTATCCGGTCCCGATGCCGGGAATCACCAAGAAGCGCGAGTATTGAGGCAGCACGACCGGGAGCGCCAATCGAAATCCAATCAATTCCCGATCACGCTCCGGCGGTTTGACTGCGCGGTTTGCTCCGTGGCTTCACGCGCCCGCTTTTGAAACAATTCAATCGCCTGGTCATAAGCCGCGCGGGCCGCGCTCCGTTCGCCTTGGGCGATGTGCCGGCTGCGATTCTCCCAGAGCAGCTCGACCGATTCCGCGCACCACCAGGCGCTTTCGCGCGAGGCGCGAATCGGTTTGTTGTCGATCAGGACATCGACCGGATTGGTATGAAGCTGGGGAAACTGCCGCAGCGCCACCCAACTGCTCCGCTCGACTTCGACTTCAAATGAAAGTTCGTGGACTGCGCCATCTGCCGGCACCACCGCACTGGCGACCGTCCGGCCATTCCTGACGACCTCCACGAGCCGTTCACCGCCACGGATTCTTTCGTCCGACCGCGGCGCATGGAGCACACGCGTGTCGCCCAGGAAACGCCGGCCTTCCGCGGATTCCAGAGTGCCATGCGCGACCGCCTTCGGAGTCTCGGGCGCGAACGCAACTTTCGCCCGCACGCTGACTTTGGCGGGTTTCGCCAGCTCAACGTTCTTGAAGCCAGGCGACGCGCCATTGACCGTAAACTCCAACGCGTGCGCATATCCGTCCGAAACATAGGATCGTCCCTTGCCCAACGCGCTGCACCATTGGTGAAAATCCACCTTGCGGATCGGCCCGTCCGCAAGTTTGACATAGACACGCCCTTGTCCCACGCGGCGGCTGCTCATGCAGGGGAAGTCCGTCTCGCCGCTGACTTTCAACGGAAACCCGCAGTTCATCAGGTGATACCACGTGTTCCACTCACCGACGCGGCCCGTGTTCATCGCGCTGATGAAATCACAAACGCCGGCCGCCGTGCTGACGAAAATTTCCATCGCCCCCGAACCGCCCATTGCGGGCAGCACCAGGTTGGGCAGCTGGTTGGCCTCGCGCTCCGCCCATTGGTTCAATTCCGTTGCGCTCACCCTCCCGTCTTCGTCGCTGTCGATTTTATCGAACGCGCCGGGCAACAGGCCCCTCTCCGCCTCCTTGCGATCCAGAAGACCATCGGCATTCTTGTCGTGTCGGGCCATATACCTTTTGGCGTACGCCGGCGGATCGACGAACAAGTCCGAATGCGGGTAGCCCGTCACGCCGCCTTGTTCCTTCGTCCAACGCAACACAGGAACTGTCCAGGTTGGCCAGCCCTTGGTCTTTGTTCCGTCCGATCCGGGATACGTTTGGTTCTTGAGGTCCAGGAGGCACACGTGCCCAAGCGCCGCTGAACCAAACCCGCTGATCTCCAAATCATACTTCAGCACTGTCAAGGGTTCGCTGATCGTCGCAGCAACCGGTGAAAAGAAACGCCGCTGGTAATCGAAGCACGGTCCCCAGGTCAGTACGCAGCCCACGTTCAACGCTTCGCCTTTCACCTGCCGGAACATGTCCTCGGGCGTCACGCCCTCGGTGGGAATCTGGTAATGCGAACAACCGGCCCCATGAATGTGATGATCGCCAGAAACCAAGCCGTGCTGCATCGGATCGATCCATCGTTCAAGCTGGACTTCGATTCGGGCGGGTGGTTGTGACGGCACCACGATGTCTTTTTCCTTCTCAAGGTATTCCGGTCCGCGCGTGTAGCTGAGCGTAAATTTTCCCGGTGGCAGCAACACCGTTTCGCCATCACCGCGATAAATCTGCGGCTCAAAAAACAAATCCGGCGCCAGCCGCTTCGCCTGAGGCGGATAGACGCGCCCTCGCGCATCGCGAAATGTCAGCCGCGCGATGGTCGGCTTGCTATCAACATCGCGAATGACTAGTTTGGCCGGGATCGCCGGCGTCACCTCGAACAACACCGGCGTCTCCCCGCGAAATCCAAGGTCTTGCGTCCCCTGGCCGACGTTGAACCCGATGGTGGCCTCGCGCTGGCCGGCTTCGCTGGAGTAAATCAAGGCGATGGCATATTCCAATCGCAACCCACTCAAGCGTTCTGTCATTGGCGGTGAGGCAAACATTTCGACTTCAAGAAACCGGCCGGGGTCGTTGCGCGTGTTTTCGTTCCGTTTCAACTCCGTTTGTTGCTGGCGCTGGAGGATGCCTTCCGCCGCTCCCGCATAGACCGCGCCCGCCTGCGGACTTTCGATGTCCAAGCGTTGCGACACCTTCGCGTCATTCAAAACCTTGACCAGCACCGGTGTGAATCCGCTCTGATGCAGCGCTGCCGCCGCCGGTCCGCGCGCCACCTTCACGCGCAGCTCAGGATTGATACTCACGACGAACAGCACCTGCGGATCGAGCAACTCCTGCAGGGCGTTGGCATCCCGTTTGCGCGCCGCTGCGGTGATACCGTCCCGCGTTGCCTCCGGCAACGGGTATTCCAGAAATTCCAGCGCCTGTAGCAGTCGTTCCGCATTGGCGGCAACCGGCTGGTCATCCACCTCGGCCACTTTTGGAACTTCAGCCGCGAGGAACAGAATCGGCCAAACCAAGCAGAGCACCCATGCGACTCGACGAATCCAGAAGCCGTCGTGTTTGATCGGGGTCATAGCACTTGCGAGCAGGCTATTGACTTTGGACAAACTGCGCAAGGTCATGGAGACCCACCCTTCGAAGCCATTGCCATTGGAGCTTTTGATCAAGGGCGTTTGGGCGCGTCCGATCTTTTGGACAACAAATATGCCATGAGGTGGTTGAAATCATCCGCCGACAGAATCTCGCCGAAGTTCTCTGGCATCAATGAGGTTTCCGATTCGCGCCGTTCTCGAATGTCTTTCCTTGGAATCGGGATTTCCTCGCCGGTGGATTCTGCCAGCACCAGCAACTCGCCTTCTTCGCGTCGCGGCAGGCCGCTGATCACATCGCCATTCATCAACGTGAGAATGTGCGTGTGAAAAGCACGATCAACATTTCGATTCGGGTCCAGCACGTCTTCCACCAGCCGTTCAAGACCGCGATTGCCGATGCCATCAAGCTGCGGTCCGACCAATCCGCCAGTACCGTCGAGGCTATGACAAACGGCACAGTTCTGGGTGAAGATGCGTGCGCCTTCAACCGGCGAAGCTTTGGCCGGCGTAAAACTGGTACGCCGTTTTGCGATCAGTTTGTCAATCTCCTCGCTGGCCGGCCTGAGGTTTTGGGTCAGTTTTTCGATGCGTTGCACGGCGTCGGCCAGCTTCGCGGCGAGCAGTTTGTCTTTGACCGAGGCGGCCAACAAGAGTCTGGGGCTGGCCTGGCCGCGCTCCACAAGAGCCAACAAATTCTCAGCGCCGCCGGTGCTGGTGACGAGAGATTGGGCCAGCTTGATCTGCAAGCGGTACGGCGCCGCGCGCATCGCTTCCACCAAAACCGATTGCGAATCTTGCACGTTTCGTCTGACGAGAGCTTGGCAGATTTTTCGCGCAAATCACCAGGCACGGCCGGATCGCCGATCATAGTGGCCAGGGCTGCGGCGTTTTCGTTGGGATTAAACGCGACGAGTGTTTGCGCCACGGCAGCTCGGGTTTCCAGGTCGGTCGTTTGTGAGGTTAGGAGTCCGGCGAATTGGGGTTCAAGTTTGGTCAGCGTCAAAGTGCGGGCCAGTTCGGCAGCCGCTTGCTGACGCTGCGCAACCTGGCTGGGATTCAAAGCGGGCAACGGAACAACTTGAGGATCGAAACGTCCGACGGCCAGCCAGGCAAAGGCGTTCCCATTGTCGGCATCGACGATTTCGAGATAACCTGATTGGTCGGCGTGCGGGCCGAGGTCCCAGGAATATGGTTGGGCCGTGTCGTTCCGGGGCGGGAAACTTTCGGCGAGAATTTCGCGGGTGACGGCGGCGCGTAATCGAACGCGATTTTTTTTCTGCGCCGGTTTATCCGGATAACCGTCATGGCCGGCCATGAAGAAACTGAGTTTGGGTGGAATGACGAACGGTTTCGAACAGAGGATGCCGGTCAGTTGCTCGCCGCCCGGCGGCAAACTGCAGAGGAATTGCGAGGTCTTGTCGCCATCAGCGGAGGCGCGCTTCTGAACGAACCAGGGATTGGTGATTTTGGTCATGCCTTGGACCGGCACGTTGCTCCACTGAATTGCATTTTCACCGACGGATTCAAGCAAGCGCCCTGCGAGTTGATCTCCCCACTCCTGCGCTCCTGCACTCAATGTGGCGCCGCGCTACGCGGTGCCTTCCTGCACGGACTTGAACAAAGCGAGCTGCAAATCTACATCATCGGCAAATTTCCGACGGGTAAACGTCGCGAGTTCGTCCGTTTGCCCAATGGGAATGTAGCGGGCCGCGTGGCGGAGGTAGCGACCGAGCATTTCCTGGTCTTCAGTGTATCGCTGAATGTGTCTCAACAAGAATGCACCGGCTTCTGGTGAACGAACTACAACGGTTACGTTGGCAACGGCGCGGGCATCGGATTCGCTCAGGTTCCCTTTTTGCAGGCGTGTCAGGTTGCCTTCGGGAATGAGTTGGTTGCGCAAGGCCATCCGTGTCACGTGGAGCAAATGAGTGTCGGTGGTCGGCGGGGGAAACCTGATGACGCAAGGTGAGCAGAGGTTTGATGTTTTCAAAGGTCGGATGTTGACCGAGCGCATCGGCGGCGGCTCGTTGCAAACCAGCGTCAACGTCGTTCAGAGCTTTCAAAGCCAATTCGCGGAGGCCCGAAGTCCAGTCGGCCGTTTGAGAAAGTACGCGCATGGCATGGATGCGTGCGCTGCGATCTTTCTCTTTGGCGGCTTCCGGCAGGGTTTTGGGATCGAGTTGGTTCAATCGATGAAGCACCCAAAGGCAGTGGATTTTTTGGAAGGCCGAAGATTGTTTGTCGCGGAATAATTTCTTGACGGGCGTGACAGCGGCTTGCCCGATGCGATCGGTCAATTGATTCATGGCCAGCATTCGGCGAGTGAGATTCGGGGAGCCGATTTCGGAGATGAGGCCGTTGAGGTCGTCCGGCAGGCTTGGATTTTGAGTTTTGGGTTTGGCGTTGTCCCCTTTGTAAACGAGGCGCCAGATGCGGCCGCTCGTGCGATCGCGGCCCGGATGATCGAGCGGCACTTCATAGTGGCCGATGATGCGATTGTAGAAATCCGCAATGTAGAGCGCGCCGTCCGGACCAAGCTGGAGATTTACGGGACGAAACCAGGGGTCATCGGTGCTGATGAAATCGAGCTTGTGATTGGCCTTCGGGGTGGAGCCGGAGAAGCTCACCGCGTCGCGATTGACGCGGCTTGTCATCACGTTGCCGGTAAAAACATTGTTGCGATATTCCTCCGGCCATTCATCGCCTTCATAAAAAACAATTCCAGAAATGGCCGTGGAACCGTGTTGGTGAAAAATCATCGACGGTGCAAAACCCAAGCCGTCATCTGGTTTGCCGAAGCTCGGATAGTACCCGCCGCGCAGGAGTTGATAGACCGGCTCACTGTGGCAGTCGGCGGCATAAAGATTGCCGAGCGAATCAAGTACCAGGCCGAACGGATTGACCTGTCCCCAGGTGTTCTGCTCGATGCGTGAGCCGTCGGGCCGAAAGCGGTATGTGTTGCCGGAGTTCATGGAAATTTCGCGGCCGTCGCGACCCCTGACCGTGGTGTTGTTGTTGAAGCCGTGGGTGGCATAGAGCCAACCATCATATCCGCGAACAAACGAACTGTTCCTGCCGTGCGTGTCGCGATCCCAGCCGAGCGGGCCGTAGAGAACTTCGCGCTTGTCGGCTTTGCCGTCGCCATCGGTGTCCTGAAAACACCAGAGGTTCGGGATGCTCCACGCAATAACGCCATCTTGGTAGGGGAAGTGACCAATGGGAATATTCAGGCCATCGATGAAAGTGGTGACTTTGTCAGCGCGCCCGCGCCCGTCGCCATCGGTATCTTCGAGGATGCGGATTTCATCACGGCCGTATTTGCCCGGTGGAACGGGATGAGGATATTCACGGGTGACTGTCACCCACAGCCGCCCCTTAGCGTCAAAGGCCATGTTCATGGGTTTGAGGATTTGCGGTTCGGCGGCGAACAGTTGGATATCAAAGCCCGATGGCACGCGAAAGCTGGCCCGTTCTTGTTCCGGCGTTTGCGCGGGAGTGGAACGAATATTTTCAGCGAATGGATCAGCGCCGCGGACATTGGCTGCGGAATTTAATACTGCCAGCACGAGGGGCAAAAGCAGGCGAGTTGAAACAGAGATTCTGCGAGAGTGCCACGTCGTTCGTGCCACATTCATCAGGAAGGTTTAACTAACAATCTTTTAAGGGGAAAGCCGGAACAATCCGAAATGCTAATTTGCGGCCTGCCTGTATGTCGGAGGGGCAAACTCGTCACCCGCACTGGGCCGTCAGCGTGCCAAACTGGCGTGTGGAAACAAAAACCGGGCTAGTCAGTCAGGGGATGACCGAAAAGCCCGGGGAATTTTCGAATTGGTACAACAGTAGGTCTACGGAGAACTCCGGCCGAAGTCTGTACCTAACCAAGGCCGAAAACTTTGGGCTATCAAAGAACAAGTTTAATTTGGCCCGAAATTTTTGCTTACTGTAACTCTAAGAAATCATCAAACGTACTGACTGTCAAGCGACGTAACAAGGTATTAGAAACGGTTGCTCTTAAAATTAGCACAATAAGGCGCTTCGTTTCCAACGAGAGCAATCAGTTATGCCCATTGAGTGCGCGAAAACACAAAACACGCTGCACACTCAAATTCCTGTTTACAGCGGCAGACCGCTTGTTAGTATCCGCCTTCGCAACGCGCGATATCATGAAAAAAATCGAGGCCATCATCAAACCCTTCAAACTTGAGGAAGTGAAAGAAGCCTTGGCCGGTTTAGGGGTCGAAGGCATGACGGTTTCGGAAGTCAAAGGATTCGGCCGTCAAAAGGGGCACACGGAAATTTATCGCGGTAGCGAATACACCGTCGATTTTCTGCCGAAAATAAAAATCGAAGTGGTACTTGCCGACGGGCAGGTTGCTTCGGCCGTGGATGCCATCGTCAAAGCTGCCAAGACCGGCAAGATTGGCGATGGAAAAGTGTTCGTCAGTCCCATCGAGAACGCCGTCCGCATTCGAACGGAAGAACTCGGCGAGCAGGCAGTTTGACGCAATTTCCCTTCCGATGTTTTTCGGAAAGGGTTTTTTTGTTTACAGAAACGTAAATTATCAACAGAAACGACAATGAGTACAGCAAAAACCGCGATAGAGCTAGGGAAGCAGGGTGAGGCGAGGATGGTGGACGTGAAGTTTGTGGACACGTTTGGGACGTGGCAACATTTCAGCGTGCCGGTCAGCGAGCTGACCGAGGAGGTCTTCGAGGACGGGTTTGGGTTTGACGGGTCGTCGATCCGGGGCTGGAAGAGCATCGAAGCCAGCGATATGCTGGCGATGCCCGATCCGGCGACGGCGTTCATCGATCCGTTCTGCGCCGTGCCCACCCTGAGCCTGACCTGCACCATTGCCGAGACGGGGACCAAGGAAGCCTACACCCGCGATCCGCGCGGGATTGCGCAACGGGGAGAGAAGTATCTGCAATCGACCGGGCTGGCGGACGCTGCGGTATTCGGGCCGGAAGCGGAGTTCTTCATCTTCGACGACGTGCGGTTC
>JACQFP010000072.1 GCA_016200005.1 Verrucomicrobiota bacterium
CCCCGATGGAGACATTTACTACCTCCGCCACGCTCCAGACCCAGAAGCCAAACCCATCGTTCTGCTCCATTGCCCAGTGTTCTGAATCCATTCCAACTTTGATCGCACACTCTTTTCCAACTTTGTTTGCTACACGACATCATTTAAAAAAGTAGTTGACTTTATGGCTGGGAAGAACATTTTCGCTATGAATCCATTAACAGGCGCTCTTCATCTCCAGTCCGTGCAGTCTTGGCTGATGTGTCGTTTCGCCAGCATTGAACTTCAGGTGGGGGACGCAACCCGAAAACTCAAGCGTTATGAAGAACTTCTTTTCCTTCCTGGATCAAAGACGATTGTTTTCTTGCGAGCACCTTCTCTCCCGCACGTGCGGCTTCCGTGGGTATTCACGACTCTTCGCTGCCATCCTGGCAATTTGCTTTTCCCTCTGCCTGACCACCGTCACTGGACAAGCACAACCGCTGACCCGCGCCCAAGCCGCAGCGGCGTTGCTCGCACCCGGCAGCGGCGTCAGCATTGATGTCACCAACGCCAGTGTCTGGTCGCCCTTCGTCGATTATGGATTTGGCTCTGGCAGCGAGGGCCTGCTGCCGGTGGGTTCGGTGGTCAATCCACACGAACTGGGCTGGTTGCCTTATCCGGGGCCGGGGATGAGTGTGTCGTCACCGAGCTACTTCTTCTGGATCGATGATTTCCCCGGCGCGCAATTCCAGCATCCGGTCCGCTTTGCATTGGTGGATGCGTCGAACCTCGCTCCAACCGTCGCCAATGGCGGCATCGTCGTCACCGATCAAGGTTGGTGGCCGGTGGTCACGGCGGCGGGCGGTTCTCCAGTTGAGTTCTTTCACAACTTCGACGACATCGCGACTGCGGATCCGCCGGGTCCAGGTAATCCAAAAGGATTGATCGCCGGCTCGACTCTGTCGCCAGGTGGCGGGCTGCGGCCTGCCGGAAGCAACGGTCCGGACGGTCCCAATGCGCCGACGGCGTCGAATCCTTGCGGTCTGCTTCTGCGGGGCGACACGCGTTTTGATTTTGCCGCGGATATTCCGCAATTCATGCAGGACCTGATGAATCACTATGGCGTTTCCAGCAATCGCATCGTGAAAGCCAACGGCGGCAATCCGGCGAGCAGCGGCGATCTGGCCGCCGGGATCACGGCGATTTGCAACATGACGCCTCCCTGCGACAAGATTTACGTGCGCATCACTTCGCATGGTTCCAAAGGCGGGTTCAGCCTGACGGATGGGACGATTTCCTCCAGCAATCTTTGCAATCAATTCAAGAAACTCGCCGATAAAGGCGTGCCCATCTGTCTGATCATCAATTCGTGCTACAGTGGCAGCCTGCTGGATCCGCACAACTGGAATTTCCCCGCCGGCAGCGTCATCATGACTTCCACCGACAGCAACCACATCGGCTACGGCTGGAATTGGATTGAGGGTACGAACAAGTTCACTGGCTCGGCTTATCCTTCCGCTTACTCGCACTGTCTGAATGCCAATCCGACGAACAATCCGGGTCTGGACAAGAACGGCGATGGTTTCGTGGACGACGTCGAAGCGCACCGCTGGGTCACCAACGTGCAGCCCTGTTATGCGCGCCAGGACATCACCAACGAAATGTATTACCCCGCCGGAAGCGGGACGAACGCCAACCCCGGCCCGCAAGTCGTGACCGTCGGCACGGACCCGACCAAGATCAATCTCAACGTCTGCAACGGCAGCGGACAACCGAAGACGGATTTCCACATCATTTTTAAGGGCAATGTAAGCGGCGGCACCGCGCTCGCCTGGCAATCCGACGCGCAGGACCACATCGGTCCGCAATGGGCGGGAGGCGCGACGAACCGCACCGTGACCTACGATCCTACACGCAATGAAACCATGGTTTGCTGGATGGACGGCAGCGCCCCCGTCGCGTCCGGACAATACATTCATTTCGGCTATTTCCCGCCGAATGGCGGCTTGCGCCCGTTGCGGCAATACTGGACACCGACAACCAATCCACCGGCAATCAATGATCGGGTGCCGACGCGCGAATCATCCGTGGTGCCGGGAACAAACGCCAGCACCCCGACCATCCGCATTATCAGCCGCAGTGAAGCGTTCGATGGCTGGGGCCAGACGCAACTAGCGTTTGTCTTGGTCCGCTATACCCCGACGAATATTCCTTTGGATCGCTTGAACCTCGGTGACCCGGCCGTGAGTGGTTTGACCCCGTTGTTTGTGACGAACTTCTTCCTGGATCCTGATGTGCCCATCGAGTTCCCCGTCACTCTGCCCATGCAGCCCAACGATCCTGAGCCGTCGGTCGTGCTGGAATCCCGTTCGGCTTGGGAAGTCAATCAAACGCAAACCATCCAAGTCGAATTGATTCCTATGTCATTGGTCTCCGCAGCCCCGCTGATGCTCCACATCGAGAACTTGGGCGGCGCAATCAGAGTCACTTGGGACGCGACCGATGCAACGCTGGAAGTCGCCACCGATTTGACCGGTTCGTGGACGGCACTCATCACCGCCACCAGCCCGTACTTTGAAACGATTTCTCCCGGCACCCCGATGAAGTTCTTCCGCCTCCATCGCATGTAACGTCTCACAATCTTTTGAATCACTCGGTACGCCTGTGGCTTGTGACTCCAGTTCACTCCCACTCAATCGTCCCCGGCGGTTTGCTCGTGAGATCCAGCACCACGCGGTTCAGGCCGCGCACTTCGTTGGTGATGCGTAGTGAAATCTTCTCCAGCAAATCGTAAGGTAGCTTTACCCAGTCGGCGGTCATGCCGTCCTGCGATTCGACGGCCCGGATGGCAAGCGTCCAGTCGTAAGTCCGCTCGTCGCCTTGAACACCCACACTGCGCACCGGCAGCAGCACCGCAAAAGTCTGCCAGGTCTTGTAATAAAGTCCCGCTCGCTTCATCTCCTCGACCACAATCGCATCGGCGCGGCGGAGGACCTTTAGTTTCTCCGGAGTCACTTCGCCGAGGCAACGCACGGCGAGTCCCGGTCCGGGGAACGGCTGGCGGAAAACAATTTCCTTGGGCAAACCGAGTTCGAGTCCGAGTTGGCGGACTTCGTCCTTGAACAGACACTTCAGTGGTTCGACCAGCGCGAACTTCATCTTCTTCGGCAGACCGCCGACGTTGTGATGACTCTTGATCATCGCCGCTGGATTGCCCGCGATGGGCACAGACTCAATCACGTCCGGGTAAAGCGTGCCTTGGGCGAGGAACTTCGATTTTCCGGCGCGCTTGGTCGCGGCTTGAAAGACCTCAATGAACGTCCGGCCGATGATCTTGCGTTTGCGCTCCGGATCGGTGACACCTTTGAGCCGCGCGAGGAATAGCTTCGCCGCGTTCTCGTATTGCAGTTTGATATGAAAATGTTTTTCGAAAACTTCCTGCACCACCTCGGCCTCGCGCGCGCGGAGCACACCGTTGTTGACGAAGATGCAGGTGAGCTGGTCACCGATGGCCTTGTGGAGGAGCGCCGCCGCCACGCTCGAATCCACCCCGCCGCTCAAGCCGAGAATGACCCGCTCGCGCCCGACCTGCGCGCGAATGTCGTCCACGGCCTGATCAACGTAATGCCGCATCGTCCAATCCCTGCCGCAGCCGCAGACGCCGTGGACAAAGTTGGAAATAATTTCCCTGCCACGCGGCGTGTGGACGACTTCAGGATGAAATTGCAGGCCAAAAAGTTTTTGCGCGCGGTTCTCGATGGCCGCATAGGGCGAGTTCTCGGTGACGGCAACGGGTTTGAATCCATGCGGGAGCCGGGTGAGTTTGTCGCCATGCGAATTCCAGACCTGCAAATGTGCCGGCAATCCTCGGAACAGAGCGCACGATTTCGTCCTTATCGAGAGCGTGGCCTTGCCGTATTCGCGCTTCTGACCTTTTTCCACGCGGCCGCCCAGAAATTGCGCGAACAGTTGCACGCCGTAGCAGATGCCGAGCACCGGCACGCCGAGCTTGAAGATGTTCCCATCCGGCAGTGGCGCTTTCGGATCATACACGCTGGACGGCCCGCCGGACAGAATAAGCCCCCGCGGATGTAGCGCAGCGATCTTCTTCGCGGGCGTGTCGTAACGCAAAATCACCGAATAGACATTGCACTCGCGAATGCGACGCGCGATGACCTGCGTGTATTGCGAACCAAAATCAAGAATGACAATCTGCTCGTTCATGCGAAATGAAGCCGAAGTGTTTGCCTTTGGAAGAGGGCTTTGGCGAGTGAAAAGTGAAATGGACAACGCTTAAGCCGTCCCTACTTTGACTTCTTACAGTCAGAACGAGGCAAGCGGAAGCCGCCTCGACGCGACACTACTGCTTCACCACTTTGACTTGGCCCGAGCTGGCATCATAGACGATCTTCATGCCGTAGGGCGCATCGGGAATCTGACCGAGGTATTTTTTTTCCACCAGTTCGTTCAGGTCTTTCGGATTGCGCCCTTCCTGAGTGTTGAACAATTGAATGGCCTGGTTCAACGAAACGGTATCAATGGTTTTTACGGCGTTCTTTTGGGCCTTGCCGATGGCGCCCAGATAATCCACCGGCGCCGTGAGGGGATTGCCGCTGGTGGCCGAATTAGTTGACTGAGCCGGTTTGTCCGAATTCTTGCCGCAACCAACGAAAGTCAAACCGACCATCAAGCAGAGAAAGAAAGACTTTTTCATGGGCGCAGTTTAACTCCTGTTTTCAATAAATCCAAGCAGAAGCTTGGGCCACCAGAATCACGATTCGGCAGTTGAAAGATTTGGAAAAAAACAAAGCAAGAAACCGCTGGCAAGAAACACAAACAGGCCGGGCAAATGTTTGCCCAGCCTGCGCGAATGTTAATCTGTTCCTTCTCCGACCCGGGTCCGTTATTTAGCGGGAGCGGCTGGCGCGTTGGTTGGCATTTCCGGCGCTTTGGGCGCTTCTTCTTCCTTCTTGCAACCTACCGTGGCGAGCACGAACCCGGCGGCCAATAGTAAGAATAAGTAGTTCAGTTTGTTTTTCATAGGTCCTCAATTTAACAAACGGACACAAAAGGCCAAGCGAAATTTTCAACCGAATTTTTTTGACCGGTTCAAGTGCTCGGCGACCAGATTTCGAGCGCGCTCGATCAACTCCCTGTCACCCGCCAGATCGCCAAAGCGAAACCGGGGCAGGCCGCTCTGCTGTTGCCCGAGCAATTCGCCCGGACCGCGCAATTTCAAATCCTCTTCGGCAATCTGGAAGCCGTCGATGGTTTCCTCCAACACCCGCAGGCGTTCTTTTGCGTCATCGGTCTTGGCGGCAGCCACCAGAATGCAATACGAATCATGCGCGCCGCGACCGATGCGCCCGCGCAATTGATGCAGTTGCGCCAGCCCGAACTGCTCGGCGCTCTCGATCAACATCACCGTCGCGTTTGATACATCGACGCCCACTTCAATCACCGACGTGGCGAGCAAGACTTTGATTTTGTCGGCGCGAAAATCCGCCATGACGCGCTCCTTTTCCTGCACCTTCAATCGTCCGTGCACCATTCCGACCGGGTAAGGCGACAATTCCTTTTGTAGTTTCTCCAACTCTAGCGTGACGGCCTTGACGCCCAACCGACCGGTATCTTCGACTCGCGGATAGACGACATAAGCCTGCCGTCCTTCACCGAGTTTCTCACGGATGAACGCCCAGACCTTCGGCAATTTGTCCGCCGCGCGCACGAACGTTTTGATTCGACCACGCCCCGGCGGCAATTCGTCGATCACCGAAACATCCAGATCGCCATACAACGTCAGTCCCAACGTGCGCGGAATCGGCGTCGCCGTCATGACGAGAAGATGCGGGTAACGGCCTTTGCGGACGAGCTGTTCCCTTTGGGTCACGCCGAACTTGTGTTGCTCGTCAATGATCACCAGCCCGAGGTTGTCGATGCTGAAACCGGATTCGATGAGCGCGTGGGTGCCGATGAGGAGGGAAGCGTGAAGCGTGATGCGTGAAGCGTGATGCGTGCCGTCGGATTGGATGTTGGATGTTTTCTTGTTTCCCGTCTGTAATTCGACCCGCACCCCGAGCGGCTCAAACCAACGCCGGAAATTCTGATAATGTTGCTCCGCCAGAATTTCCGTCGGCGCCATGAGCGCCACGTTGAATCCGCTTTCCAAAGCCATCAACGCGCAACAGGCCGCGACAACCGTCTTGCCCGAACCGACATCGCCTTGCAGCAAGCGGCGCATCGGCTGAACGCCGGCAGACATGTCCTTCCGCAATTCACGCAGGACTTTGGTTTGCGCTGTAGTGAGCCCGAAACCGAGCTGCTTGAGAAACGGCTTGATGAGGCGATTGTCGCCGCCGCAGGGCAAACCGCGCGCGTTGGCCTGAAGATTTTTGCGCCGCGTTTGAATCGCCAGTTGCAACTCAATGAATTCATCCAGCGCCAATCGACGGCGCGCAACCTCCGTATCGTTCAACTCCTGCGGAAAATGGAGCATGTGGATGGCCTTTGCCCTCGTCGGTTGCGCATCGTAGCCGCAACCTTCAGGTTGCGTTTGCCCGCGCAGCTTAAAAGCTGCCGCTACATTCAATTCAGTCCAAGGCTCGACAATGTTCGCCTCATATTTCGCCAGCGTCCGCCAGATCAACGACCGCAACCAACGCTGCGGCAACCCCTCGGTCAGCGGATAAATCGGCGCGATGCAGTTGATGTGGATTGAACTGTCTTCGCCGCCTTCCATCACCTCTGTTTCGGGATGGTCAATGGTGCGCGGTTTGAGCGAGATCGGTTTGCCGAAGACAAAGACGTCGTCACCCACCGCAAAATATTTTTCCATGAACGGCAGATTCCACCAGCGGCAATGCAGCCGCGTGGTGCCGTCATCAAGGATGATTTCAAAGACGGACTTTTGACCGCCGCGATAACGCTTCAGTCCTAGCGCGACGATTTTGCCACGGGTCGTCGCGGCCACGCCGAGTTGCAGTTCCTTGATGGCGAGAAAATGCCGGCGATCTTCGTAACGTCGTGGGCGATGGAGGAGCAGGTCGCCGACGGTGAACAGTTCCAAGCGCGCCAACTGCGCGGCGCGTTCCGAGCCGACGCCCCAAAGCGAACTCACGGGCCTTCGCAACGCTGCCGTTGCTTCAGTCTCGCAAGCGGGAGTAGCGAGCGGAGAAATTTTGATTTTCGGCGGCGACATTGGTCGCACGATACAAACCGCTCACAACGGCTTCAATTGGAAACGGGGAGCGCAGCCGCCCCGGCTGCGGTTCGGCGCGCCCTCGCGCCGAACAATTCGCGCGGCGAACGTGCTCATTGATTTGCTCGTGCGCATCGCGAAGGCCAACGACGAGGGCGTCGTTGGCGGCACGCGAGGCGCGTGCGCTCCCCAAACAAATTTGGTTCTTCGCTGTTTTCGGTGGAGCCGCTGGGTAGTCTTTGGGCATGACGCCTGAAAAACTGTTTCATGAGTTGCTGGGATTGGGTTTGAACTGGGAAGTGGTTGAGAGCCGTTTTGACCACGAGAGCGGTACGGTCCGG
>JACQFP010000073.1 GCA_016200005.1 Verrucomicrobiota bacterium
ACGAATCTGGGGTGCAACCCGGCGAGCATTCCGGTGTGCAACCTGGACCCGACCAATGTGTTTGCGATTGATGATTGTCCGACCAACGACATACCGGTCATCACCTGTGCCAGTGTGGACGCGACCAATGGGTGCGTGCGCACGCGCACGCTGACTTACACGGCGACCGGCGGCTGCGGCAACACCGCCACCAAAACGACCGTCATCACCTGGACGGTGGACACGCTGCCCGTCTTGAGCATTGGGTTACAAGGTACCAACGTGGTGGTTTCATGGCCGGTACCGTGCTGCAACCCCTTTGTTTTGGAGCAAACACCCAGCCTCACTCTGCCGATCACTTGGACGCCGGCGCCGACACCAATCGTTGGTGGTGGCTCGAACACAGTGACTGTGCCTATTGGAACCGGCAACACCTTCTACCGGTTGAGGTATCCTTAAGACGGAACGAACCATAAAGTGCCGCAGGAGAGAGCGGGGTTTGTCCCGGTCTCTCCTGTTTGCTTTTGTCGCGCGGGTTCGGATTTCCCGAAAGCAGCTTGGCGATCGGTCCTGATGAATTCCGTTCGGCTTGAAGGCTCGCGGAAGTTGACACCGGTCTTTGTCGTTTCCCTTTCCGCTGTGAGCCGGGTCGCAAACCGTTTTCGTTTTCGCGCTCGCCCAACCATTCAAGCGTCCATCACCCAAATCGATCTTCGCTGATCAATTTCGTCAGGACTTCCTCTGTACGGCCATGACCTTTCTTGATTAAGAGCCATTGGGATCCAGTGATCTTTAACAAGCGTTCGCTATCACTGAACTTTCGTTCAACTTGATTCTCTGCCCGTCGAGCACCGCGCGGGTTGAATGCGAATTGTCCAATGCAAACTTACTGAAATGGGCGGGAGGTCCTTCGGAAATAGTTGCTTTTATGCCTCACACGCTCATTACCGAAGTTTCCGGCTCAACCCACTTCCCGTGTTCGCGAATCAAATCCACGAGGCGTTCCACGGCTTCGGCTTCGGGGATGTTGAATTTGATCGGCGTCTTGCCGACGTAGAGATTGATCTTGCCGGGCGCGCCGCCCACGTAGCCAAAGTCCGCGTCCGCCATCTCGCCCGGGCCGTTCACGATGCAGCCCATGATCGCGATCTTCACGCCCTTGAGATGCTCCGTGCGCGTCTTGATGCGCGCGGTCACGGTCTGCAAGTTGAACAACGTCCGTCCGCACGACGGGCACGCGACATAATCCGTCTTGAACGAACGGCAACCCGCCGCCTGCAAAATGTTGTAAGCCAGGCGCAGCGATTGGCCCGCGCCGGATTCGCCGCGAATCAAAATCGCGTCGCCAATTCCGTCCGCCAGCAGCGAACCGATGACGACGGAGGCGCGGAGGAGGGCGATCTTTGGCTCCAAAACTTCGTAGCCGCCGACGTCAGTCGGCGCACTTTGATTCGTTGGAGAAGTTTGCGCCGACTGACGTCGGCGGCTACCATCGGAAAACAAAATGTCCTTGAGGAGAATCGGATTGTTGCGCCCAAGCCGTTTCAGCTTCGACGCCAGCAGGCGGAACGCAGCAATGGCCGGGAGATTTGCGCCGTCCTTCACCGTTACAAGTTGAGTGTCGCAGTTGATGTCGAAGTCCTGCGTCGGATCAAGCTCCGCAACATTGAGGTCTTCGTAAACCGCCTCGGGCTTCACGTCGTCCTTGGGACGAATCTTTGGCGCAACTTTGTCCCACGTAGCCCGAGTGACGACGACGCGAATGAGTTGTTCGCCGCCGCATTTGGTGTTCTCGTTCAATTCGATTTCCGGCGTTTCGCGACGCTCGAAATGAAAAGGGTCGAAGGGAAAGCCGTGATTCGTGATTCGTGATTCGTGATTCGTGAGAACCGGAATCTGCGCCAACAAATCGCGGCAAACCTCGATCTCACGCGGCGAATCTTCGGTAAGCGAGACGCGAATCGTATCGCCCAAGCCGTCGCACAGCAGCGAGCCGATGCCGATGGCGCTCTTGATGCGCCCGTCCTCGCCTTCGCCGGCTTCGGTGACGCCGAGGTGAATCGGGTAATTCCAATCCGGCCCTTCCTGTTCGAGCCGCGCGACGAGCAGTCGGTAACATTCGATCATCACCTTCGGGTTGGACGACTTCATGGAGAACTTGAAGTTGTGGAAGTCGTGTTTGCGGCAGATGCGGGCGAACTCCAGCGCGCTCTCCACCATGCCGAGGGGCGTGTCGCCGTAGCGATTCATTATGCGGTCGGAAAGCGAGCCGTGGTTTGTGCCAATGCGGAGGCAGCGCTTGAGTTTCTTGGCTTCGAGCACCAGCGGTGTGAATTTGTCCTCGATGCGTTTCAACTCCGCGGCGTATTGGTCGTCGGTGTATTCCTTGACGGCGAATTTTTTTGAGTCGGCGTAGTTGCCGGGATTCACGCGCACGACTTCGACCCACTTCACCGCTTCCATCGCGGCTTCGGGCTTGAAATGAATGTCCGCGACAATCGGCACGAGGCAGCCGCGCTGGCGGAGTTCCGCGACGATGTTCTGCAAGTTCGCCGCGTCCTTCACCGTCGGTGCGGTGATGCGCACGAGCTGGCAGCCGACCTCGACCAGTTCGAGCGTTTGTTTGACGCACTCCGCCGTGTCCATCGTGTCGCACGTGAGCATGGATTGCAGCACGACGGGATGGTTGCCGCCCATGATGAAACCGCCATTCTTTGGATCGCCGACGATGATCTCACGGCTCTTGCGGCGTTGATAAAGGAATGGGGACGCGCAGTATTGCATCCGAATCATTTCGCGGGCGTCGGAGCCGCGGTCGGCTTTTCTACGTTTTCGATCTGAGTGTCAGTTCGGAACATCGACTTGAAGAAGCGGAAACGCTTTATATCGAAAAACGTGACATACAGCATCAAAGAAATCAGCAGCACAGCAAAAACCGTCGTAGTGTATTCCACAAACTTCACGCTCAACGGCCGGCGGCGGATTTTTTCAAGAATAGCCATCATGATGTGCCCGCCATCCAGCACCGGCACCGGCAGCAGATTTAGGATGGCCAAGTTGATGTTCAGCAGCACCAAAAAGCTGAGCGCCAGTCGATAATCGGTATTCACCTGCGCCGCCAGCACCGAGAGGATTCCCACCGGCCCGCTTAAATCTTTTGCGCCGACACCGGTTTCTTTGGAATGAACTAATGCACTGATGGTCTTGATGGTCTTGTCGAAAACCTCAACCACCTGTTCCCAAGGCGTTGGCCCTGGCCGTTGTACTTGATAAACCATCGCCGAATTGCTGCCCAAAGCGGCGCCGATCCGGCCGAGTTTTGTTGTGGGGTCCACCAACGGGGTAATCGTGATTGTGATTTTCTCCGGACCGCGTTGCACGCGCATTTCACTTTCCTGACCGCCTCGCTTGCGGATGAGGTCAATCAGTTGTTCGCGACTGGCGACCGGCATTCCTGCAAAAGAAAGGATCACGTCTTTAGGCTGAAGTTTCGCCTTCTCGGCAGCGCCACCGGAAATGATTTCGATGACTTCAGGATGGTCGCGTGGATCGAGGTTCAGCAATTTCAAGCCAACGGATTCATTCACCGTGGCAGTGAGTTGGTAAGTTTTTTGAGCCCCATCGCGCTCAATGGCTACGGCAATCACGTTCGTGCGCGCCAGAATGGTGTACATGCTCACATCCTGCCACGATTTTACTTTTTCTCCGTTGACCGAAACGATGCGGTCGCCTTCCTTGATTCCGAGTTTTGCCTCGGCTGAACCCGGTTCAACGTAACCGATTATCGACGGATTCACCGCGACCGGGAGTCCGACGAAGTAAATCAGCGTGGCAATGGCGAAGGCGAAGACCACATTCATGAATGGGCCGGCGAAGGCCACCAGGATTTTGGAGAGCGGCGAGGCCGGAGGGATTGATTCGTCCGCCGATGATTTGCTTCCTTCCAACGTTTCAGAAGTAACCATCTGGGGCAACTTGACGTACCCGCCGGCGGGGATTAGTCGCCATGCGTAATCGATCCCGTCTTTTTTCCAGCCAAGAATCTTTGGGCCGAATCCAATGGCGAAAGCCTCCACTTTCATCCCACGCTTCCGCGCCACCCAGTAATGGCCGAGTTCGTGGACAAAGATTGCGGCGCCAAACAACAGCAACACGGCACAAACCACATATAAAATATTAAAGATAGTCATTCGTTATAAAGCCGCTTTACACATCGGCGCATTCAATATAGCGGCGATTCCAAAACTAGCAATGCTGGAAACATTCCTCACCGCGAAACCCCCTCGGTAATGTGCACTTCAAACCGCCGCCTCTTTGCGCGCCCAAGCATCCGCTTCAAGAATTTCCTGGAGTGTCGGATGAGGCACGAGTTTATGGCCATCCATGACACGCGCCACCGTTTGCGGAATTTGCATAAAACTGATCCGGCCATTCACGAAGGCTTCGACCGCCACTTCATTCGCGGCGTTCAATACTGCCGGCAGCGTGCCACCCTGCTCGCCCGCCCGACGCGCCAGATTCAACGAAGGGAACCGTTCCAGGTCCGGCTCTTCAAAGGTCAGACTGCCAAGTTGCGCGAGGCTGGTCTGCACCCGGTCGCTGCGCACGCGATCCGGATACGTCAATGCATATTGAATCGGCAAACACATGTCCGGCGAGGAGAGTTGGGCAATCAACGAGCCATCAACGAACTCCACCATCGAATGCACCACGCTCTGCGGATGCACCACCACGCGCACGCGGGCGATTTCAATGTCAAAGAGCCACCGCGCCTCGATCATCTCCAGTCCCTTGTTGAACAGCGTGGCGGAATCAATCGTGATCTTTTGGCCCATCACCCAGGAAGGATGCTTCAACGCGCGTTCGACGGTGATGTTCGGAAATTCCTCCTTGGGTGTGGCGCGGAACGGTCCCCCGGACGCCGTCAGCCAGAGCACGCGCACGGAATCACGCGGCTTGTCTTCGAGACATTGAAAGATGGCGGAATGTTCGCTATCCACGGCGAGCACGCGCACGCCGTGCCGGCGCGCCTCGCTCATCACAATCTCGCCGGCCATGACGAGAATCTCCTTGGAAGCCACGGCAATGTCCTTGCCCGCGCGAATGGCGGCGAGCGCCGGTTGCAACCCCGCCGTGCCGACGATGGCGATCAGCACGATGTCCGCCGCGGGTAGCGTGGCGAGTTTGATCAATCCTTCCGCACCACAAAAGACCTCGGTGCTCGTTCCGAAATCGTCGCGCAACTCCGCCGCCTTGGCCGGGTCGCCGATGGAGATGGCTTCGGGCCGGTGCTTGCGCGTTTGTTCCCGCAGGAGTTCGGAATTGTTCCCCGCCGCCAAGCCCAGCAGGCGGATATGGTCGGGCAAATCTTCCGCCACCTTGACGGTGCTGGTGCCGATCGAGCCGGTGCTGCCGAGTAAGACGACGTTTTTCATTTACGATTTCCGATTCACGATTTACGCCCGGCTGGAGGTGCGAGCGGTCTTTGCCGACGAAACCACGATTGCGAGAATCTCGTTTCCCTTTCATCAACTCGTGGAGGCCGGGAGGCTCTAATCAAGTTGTTATCCACAAGTAACTCCATCCAGAACAAGGATTCGTCACACTCCTCTTCCACAACGCGCAGCTTGTTGATGAAGTCAGCGTTCGACTTGGCACGGCACACTGCGCGGTAGTTCACACCAACGGATGTTCCACTACGCAATAATTGCCTGCCAAGCGTTTGCGCGATCCAATTCTTAGGGAGCGCCGAACAAAGCCGGACGACGCGGTTTGCGTATGCTTTTGTCCGGTCTTTCATTTCTTCGCGTGTCATAAGATTCAAAGGTTGATGGTTTGTTTTGTCGTCGTTTGTCGAAGGGCGCGCAAATCGTATATCGTAAATCGTAAATGACTCACAGATGCGTGAGCACATGCCTTAGATACAAATACATCAACGGCGCATTAAACAACAAACTGTCCAGCAAGTCGAGGATGCCGCCCACGCCTGGAAACCAGTTCCCCGAATCTTTGACCCCGGCTTCGCGCTTGAAAAGCGACTCGATCAGATCCCCCACCACCGCAGCCGAACTCAGCAAAATCCCCAGCACGACCGCGTGGGCGAGGTTCATGCCCGGCATTTTGTCCCCAAGCAAATGCGCAAAAACCACACTCGCTGCGGTCGAAACGACAATCGCTCCCCCGAAGCCTTCCCACGTCTTGCCGGGGCTGATGCGGGGTATCATCTTATGTTTGCCGATGAGCGAGCCGACGGCGTAAGCACCCGTGTCGCTGAACTTGGTGACGAGGATGAAATAGAGGACGTAAAATTTTCCGTTGTCGCCGATGCCGGGAAAGAAATTGATCTTCTGAATGAAGTTCAGCAGCCACGGCACATACATCAACCCGAAGAGCGTGGTTGATATCGCCAGGATGCCGGCGGTGTTGCTGCGCGAAACGAATTGCCGCACGCACAAGCCCAAAACGAAGAGGATTAAAAAACTGGTTTCAAAATCATTTACGCGCGCCGGCCCGCCGTCGCTTCCCCATGCGCCCGACACTCGCAAGAACGTTGCCACGATCAACAGCAACCCGCCAAAAATTCCCCAGGCCTTGAAGCAAACCAGGTCACGTTTCTCCACCAGTCCGTAGAACTCAGCCAACCCGAAGCCCGCCAGCAACACCATGATCCCCAGGAACACAAAGTTGGAAATCCATTTGTGGCCGGAAAACAGCGCCGCGATCACCACCGTCCACAACACGACGAAACTCAAGAGGCGGCGGAAGAAGATTTGTGCCTTGGAAAGTGGCGGTGCGGGAATGACGGCTTCGGGCATGCCTGAAGAAGTTAGCGGTCTGACCAGAACTGTCTAGTTTTGAATTTTGCCGGCGCGCATTCACAACCCTCCGAACCGCCGGTGTCGCTGGTTGTATTCCTCCAACGCCGCTAGGAATTGCGGCCGGCGAAAATCGGGCCAGAGTGTGGGTGTTACCACCAACTCTGCGTAGGAAATCTGCCAGAGAAGAAAATTACTGACCCGCATTTCGCCGCTGGTGCGGATCAACACGTCCGGGTCGGGCCAGCTCCGCGTATAAAGATGCTGCGCGAAAACCTGCTCGGTGATGTCTGCCGGATCGACTTTGCCCTGCTTCACCTTCTCGGCGATGCTGCGCACGGCATCCACAATCTCGGTTCGGCCGCCGTAACTCAGCGCCATGATGAGCGTGAGACCGTTGTTTTTCGAAAGCGTCTGGATGGATTTCTTGAGGTGTTCCTGCACGTTTTCGGGCAGCCGATAAATCTGGCCGATGACTTCCAACTTCACATTGTTCTTGTTCAGTTCCGGCGTTTCGCTTTTGAGATAGTGAATGAGATATTTCATCAGCGCATCCACTTCGTCTCTGGGCCGATTCCAATTCTCAACCGAAAAGGCGTAGAGCGTGAGATACTTGATGCCGAGTTCGCCGGCTGTTCGAATGATGACCCTCGCCGATTCAGCACCCGCGCGATGGCCCTCTACACGCGGCAGATGACGCTCCTTCGCCCAACGGCCGTTGCCATCCATGATGATGGCCACGTGCTGCGGCAACGAGGCCTTGGCTTCAGTGCTAAGATGGACGGCTGGCATGCTCACAAACAATCGTGAGCCGGAGGTTACCAGTTCACCGGCGCACAGCAAAAACAAAAGGCATCGGTGTCGTGTAGCATTCAAAGCTAGAATGTTTTGTGCGATCAATACTGGAATCCTCGGCCAGATCGGAGACTTCGGGATGGCACTTGCTCCTTGACGTTCTGCTCTTCTCAACCCTATAAACGGCGCAACCTCTGGGGCATGAGAGGAAATAAATTTCGCGCAACGGTGTGCATCGTGCATGGCCTCACGCCGCAATAACATGAAATGGCGCCAGCATAAAGGCAAGCTTACCCTCGGCGCGGCGCTACTCTTGTTTCTAATAGCGCTTTCCGCCATCCATTCTTCACAGGCGCCTTTGCGCGTCCGCTTTCTTTACGAAACGAATGGGCTCATTCAAGCGACATCCTTGCCCGGTAAGATCGTCGCACTCGAATTGGTGAATAACCTAGATGAGCCGTTGACGGGTGCTGCCGTTCTTTTTAGGCCGACCGATCATAAGGTCTGGAAGAACTCGAACGGCTTCGCTGAAGTGAACTGCACTGCGAAGGGGACGAATATTCTTTTTGTGGTTCCGACGCCGCCACCCGGAGGAAGGTATCAACTTTTTGTGTATGGTCTGACCGCCAAGGGAGCCAGTCGGGAGCCTAGTATCAGGATGCGTTTAGGTAAATTAGTTGAGCGATGGAATCCCTTTTCGGTCCCCGTACAGATGCGTTTGCAGGGATTCACAGTCGCAGAAAGCCAGCCTTTTGACGTTACGCCGCTAGATATCGACGAGCGCGCTCGCGTGTTCCCGTAGCTTCGTCAGAAGCGGGAACTCTCTTGGATTCCAGTGTTTGCCCTTTTGACTATACAAAAATCGTCTGTTCCCGCGCTGGCCCCACCGAAGCAATCGTCAATTTCGCGCCGGACAATTCCGCAATTGCCTTCAAGTAGGAACGCGCTTTGGCGGGCAGGTCTTTCCATTTGCGAATCTTGCTGGTGGAAGTTCGCCAACCGGGGAACTCGACATACACCGGCTCGCACCGCGAGAACAGGTCGATATCGCTGGGCACGTATTCGTAACGTTTGGAGCCGATGCGGTAGCCCACACAGACCTTGATGGTTTCCAACGAATCCAATCCGTCCAGATTCGTCACGGCCAGTTCGTCGATGCCATTGACCATCGTCGCGTGCCGCGTGGCCACGGCGTCAAACCAGCCGCAGCGCCTCGGCCTTCCCGTCGTCGCGCCAAATTCACGACCCATGCTATGCAGCAAGTCGGCGATCTCGTCGTTCTCGCTCGGCAACGGGCCTTCGCCGACGCGCGTCGTGTAGGCTTTCATCACGCCCACCACGCGGTCCATCCGGTGCGGCGGCACGCCCGATCCAGTGCACGCGCCGCCCGCCGTCGTGTTCGACGACGTGACGAACGGATAGGTGCCGTGGTCGATGTCGAGGAATGTTCCCTGCGCGCCTTCAAACAAAATGTTCTCGCCGCGCTGGCAGGCTTGGTGGAGAAACACGACCGTATTCGCCACGAATGGTCTCAAGAAATCACCCGCGGCACGGTAAGCCGCGTGAACCGATTTGAAGGAGAGCGGCTTCGCGCCGAACGCTTTCAGAATTTCGTTGTTCTCCTTGATTTTGAATTGCAGTTGCTCCTCAAACCGTTCCGTGTGCATCAAATCAATCATGCGCAGGCCGGTGCGCGCCGCCTTGTCGCCGTAGGCCGGGCCGATGCCGCGTTTGGTGGTGCCGATCTTGTTCTTGCCCTTGAGGATTTCGCGCTGCTCGTCCAGCTCGCGGTGATACGGAAAGACCAGGTGCGACGTTTCGCTGATCAACAGGTTGCCGCCCACTTTGATGCCGAGCTTGTTTAAACCTTTGATTTCTTCCACCAGATTGATTGGGTCCACGACGACCCCGTTGCCGATGACGCAGATTTTCTTTTTGCGAAGGATGCCGGAGGGCACCAGGTGCAAAACATATTTCTTCGGGCCGATGAAGACCGTGTGACCGGCGTTGTTGCCGCCCTGGGTGCGGACGACGATGTCGGCCTGCTCCGTCAACACGTCGATGATTTTGCCCTTGCCTTCATCGCCCCACTGCGCGCCCACTAGAATTGTATTGGCCATAATAAATTTGTCCTGTGCGACAATAAAAAGCCCCGAAGTGTAAATTCGGGGTCAACTCACGCTATTTACGGGCGGACGGTAAAGAGGCGAAACGCGGCTGTCAACGCCGGAATATGCTGTGTACGACTCCATGAGAAAACTCCTTATCCTCTTCCAAATAGATTCCCCCGTCCCGTTCTGATTTGAAATTGTACCATCTTTTTGTTCTCGTAACTGGATTCAAATTGAGTTGAATGTTGATTCATGGCTTTGCCTGCTGACTACCACATGCACACCCCGCTTTGCCGACACGCCGTCGGCGAACCGACGGAATACGCTGCGCACGCCATCAAGATGGGCCTGAAGGAAATCGGAATGTCCGACCACAATCCGATGATCCGTGACGATTTCGACGACTGGCACATGCGGATCGATCAACTCGACGAATACGTCGAGAAAGTCGAGAAGGCGCGGCGCGATCATCCGAACCTTACGATCAAGTTGTCGTTGGAGACGGATTACCTGCCGGGGCATGAAGATTGGATTCGAGATCTGGCAGCTCGCCATCCGTGGGATTATCTCATCGGCTCGGTCCATTACGTTTCCGATTCCTGGGACCTGGACAATCCCAAAAAACTTTCCGAGTGGAAGAAGCGCGACCCGTTTGAAGTCTGGACGGCATATTTCGAGCGTCTCACCCAGGCGGCGGATTCAGGGCTGTTTGAAATCATCGGACACGCCGACTTGTGCAAAAAGTTTTGCTTTTATCCGCAACAGGATTGCACGCCTCTTTTCGACCAATTCTTGCGGACGGCAAAGAAGAAAAACGTCGCCATTGAAATCAACACCGCCGGTTTGCGCAAAGATTGCCAGGAGATGTATCCCAGCAAGAGAATTCTGCAGATGGCATCCCAACTTGGCGTGGCGTTGACGTTCGCTTCGGATGCGCACGCGCCGGAGGAGGTGGGGATGAATTTTGCCGAGGCCGTGCAACTGGCCCGCGACGTGGGCTACACCCACTGCTGTCGTTTTACACAACGAAAGCGCGAGCGCGTGCCGATTTGACTGGGTTCGGCGGGATGGCCGGCAACATCGCCTGCGGCCACGGCAGGAATTGCCCACGACCAAAAATCTCCAGCCCCAAGAATTCTTTTGACGCTCCTGACTGTCTTGTGCTAGGGTCAGGCTCGTAGGAGTAAATTAATTCTCACAACGAAAGGAATTACATGAAATCAAGACTTATGTTTATTGTCGCAACCTCGGTTTTTATCGGCGTTGCCGGAATGGTGGCCAGTTCTCACGCCAGTGGACAGGGAGGCGGGACCGACATCCTGCATTTCTTCGTTCGCAAAGCGATGAGTCCCGAAGGATCGAACACCAACGCCACCGGTTTCGTCAGTGCGAAACAAAACAAGCAGGGCAATGCCAACAATCAGAAACTGGACATCACGGCCGCAAGTCTGAACGCCGCCGGGTCCTATCTGTTGTTTGCCTTGTTGGGTAACGACACCAACTTCACATTCGTCACCCAGTTCGACACGGACACCAATGGCGCCGCCGCCTTTCATTATCAGAAGAACTCGTCAAACCAGGGCCAGGGTCAGGGCAAAGGGAAAACGCCGCTGCCGACGGTGCTCAACCCCATCAGCAACATCCGCGAACTGGCAATCGCCAATACGACCACTCAAATTGTCTTGGTCACCACCCAGGTCGTGTTGCGGGCGGACCTGACCGCCCCCGATAAACTGCAGTATCTCGTCAAACGGAAACTGACCAATGACGGCGCCGATCCCGATGCCGAAGGCACGTTGCGCATCAAAGCCACGGAGAACTTCGTCCAGTTCCATCTGCAGGCCGAACGCCTCGATCCGAGCACGAACTTCCTGCTGGTGATTTACGGCAACGTGGTATCAACCAACGCCAGCGACGCGAACGGCGAGCTGCGCATCGATGGTCTGCCGGCGGGCGTACCTGACATTCTGGACATTCACAGCGTGGCCATCTGGAACAGCGCCAGCAACAGTGTGCTGAGCACCTTATTGCCCTGAGGAATAGTTGAACCAGTTGCGCATCACCGCGCGTTGCTTCCAACGCGCGGTTTTTTATTTTCAAGCGGAACAGTGACAAGCGCCGCGCAATCGGATTACAAAGCCTCTATACTGTTTGCCAAAATTAATTTCCGGATTGCCCCTCACCCCTTCCCTCTCCCCATCCGATGGGGAGAGGGTGGTCGAAGACCGGG
>JACQFP010000074.1 GCA_016200005.1 Verrucomicrobiota bacterium
ACCGTGACACTGAGGAATCTGAGTCACACGTGGGCCAGCGACATTGATGTGCTGCTGGTGGGGCCGGGCGGGCAAGGGCAAAAGGCATTGGTCTTATCGGATGCGGGGGATGCGTTTGCGCCGAACAACGTGACGGTGACGCTGTCGGACGCGGCAACCTCGGCGCTGCCGAGCAGCGGATCGTTTGTCTCCGGGACCTACAAGCCGACCGACTACACGGACAGCTCGCCGGGCGGGGACAACTTTCCTGCGCCGGCGCCCGTGGGGCCGTATGCGGGGGCGCTGTCGGCGTTCAACGGGACGGCGCCCAACGGGGCGTGGTCGCTGTATGTGTTTGATGACGGACCGGGTGACTCGGGCAGCTTCGCCGGCGGCTGGAGTCTGACCGTAACGACAATTAGCGCAACGTCCCAAACCCCTGTGATCAATTGGACTAATCCGGCGCCGATCACGTATGGGACACCATTGAACGGAACACAATTGGACGCGACTGCCAGCGTGGCGGGGACATTTGTTTACAGTCCCCCCGCCGGAACGGTTTTGAACGCCGGCAATGGCCAGGTGCTTTCAACCATCTTCACACCAACTGATACTCAGAACTACACTTCAGCAACGAACACAATTTCGATCGACGTGCAAAAGTCCCCGTTAACGGTAGCGGCCAACAACACTAACAAAACGTATGGTGACACGGTAACGTTCACCGGGACGCAGTTCAGCACGGGCGGATTGATCAATGGCGACACGGTGACAAACGTGACATTGACAAGCGCCGGAGTGGCGGGCACGGTGCCGGTGAGCGGTTCACCCTATTCCATCGTGCCCAGCGCAGCGGCGGGTATGGGTCTGAATAATTACTCGATCACCTACTCCAACGGGATGTTAACAGTCAATCAGAAGGCTGCGAGCCTGACGGCCAACAACACCAACAAGACGTATGGTGACACAGTGACGTTCACCGGGACGGAATTCAGCGCGAGCGGATTGATCAATGGCGACACGGTGACGAATGTGACCTTGACGAGCGCCGGCGCAGCGGCGGTGGCGACCGTGAGCGGTTCACCCTATGCCGTCGTGCCCAGTGCCGCGATGGGAAATGGGTTAGACAATTACAACATTGATTACACGAATGGAACACATACGGTGAACCCGGCTGTATTGGTGATTCGTGGCAAGGACGCGAGCCGTGCGTATGGGATGACCAACCCCGTGTTCAGCGTGAGCTACACAGGTTTCGTGAACGGGGAAGACAGCAACGCGCTGGGCGGCGTGCTGGTCATTGACTCGCCGGCGAGCACCAACAGTGTGGCAGGCACTTATCCGATCATTCCTAGTGGGCTAACCTCCACCAACTACGCAATCACTTTTAGCAACGGGATATTGACAGTTATTCCGGCAAATACCCCGCCGACGCTTGCGCCGATTTCCAACCTTGTCCTCAACGCCGGGCAGATTCTTTCATTCACCAACTTTGCCAGTGATACGGACGTTCCCCCGCAAACACTGACCTTCAGCCTGCTCAATTTTCCCTCGGGCGCGACGCTCGACCCCACCAGCGGTGTCTTTATCTGGCGTCCCGCTGTGGTGCAAGCGGCCACGACAAACCTGATCCAGCTCAGCGTTTCGGACAATGGTTCACCAGTGATGAGCGCAACCCAGAGCTTCACCGCGACTGTGAACACTCTTACGCCACCGTCAGTGACGCCCATGGATGTGACCAACAACCAACTCAAGCTCCTGATCACCGGTGACGCCGGGCCGGACTATACGTTGCAGAGCTCGACCGATTTCACCACTTGGTCGAACCTCTTCACCACGAACTCGCCTGTGCCGCCGTTTACATGGACCTTCACCAACACCGACGGTTTTTCCCAACAGTTCTTCCGTATCATGCTCGGGCCGTAATTTGCGCGAAGCCTGACCCGGTTTCGTCTTCTTGACGCGCGAAATTCATCGACTGGAGAATGCTTCGCGCTGTCAGCGAAACTGGCGGCGATCCTTCTTCAGCTTCCACAATAAAAGCGACATCAGGATGGATGGTGGCCTACTTTCGACTTTGAACTTTGGAGTTTGAACTTTAGTTTGCTGCCGTGAGCGACCCTTTGCCGAGCGTTACCGTCATCATCGCGGCGCGGCCTGATCAGGCAGAAACCCAGGCGGTGCCGTCGGCCCGTGCGCTGGATTACCCGCCGGCCAAGCTTGAAATTCTCATCGCCCGCGGCAAACAGCCTTCTGTGCAGCGCAATACCGCCCTGCGCGCCGCACGCGGCGAGTTGATTTACTTTTTAGACGACGATTCGGTCGCCCAAGCCGACAACCTGCGCCGCGCTGTGGCGCATTTCCGCGACCCGAAAGTGCAAATCGTCGGCGGGCCGAATCTATGTCCAGCGGACGCGCCGGCGCTGGAACAGGTTTTTGCGCTGGTACTCGGAAGCTGGCTCGCGTTCGGCCCGAGCCGCGCCCGTTATACGCCGGTCGGAGCGTTGCGCGAGACGAGCGAGAAGGAATTGATTCTTTGCAACCAACTCGCGCGCCGGGAAACGATGCTCAAATACGGCGGCTTCAACGAAGCGCTCTATCCGAACGAGGAAAACGCCTTGATGGATGACATCCAAAAGCACGGGGGAAAACTTCTCTACGACCCGGAACTGCGTGTCTATCGCCGTCCGCGCCGGACGCTGAGCGCATTCGCCAAGATGTTGAGGACTTATGGTCGGGGTCGGGCAGAGCAGTTTCGCGTGAACCCGACGTTAGGCTCGGCGCTGAACTTTGTGCCCCCTTTATTCTTGGTTTATCTACTCGCGCTGCCACCGTTGGTTTGCTTGATCGGGCGATTCGCACTGATCCCGCTGGCGCTTTATGCGCTGGTCGTGTTGCTGCAAGGCCTCGCCGTCGTGCCGCGCGGCGGAATTGTACGAAGCGCCGGTGCGTTGCCGCTGATTGTCTTGACGCACGTCCTCTATGGTTTCGGTTTTTGGCGCGGATTGTTCACGAGATTGGGCACGAGGGGCCAAAAATCGCTTACGGAAGTAACACTCGAGAGCATTCCGACTTAATTATTCCGCGTTATCAGGTTGTGCTGAATCTTTGCGCATGAAAAATCCGGTGTGGTCTCAAGCCATCAAAGCCTGTGCTGACCCACCACGCGCTCGCTACCACTTGGAACAGTTGTTGGCCACGAGCGCCGCCGGTCAACTGAAGTCCGCTTCCGCCGAACAGGCCGGCGTTCTCGCTGCTTTATTGAGCGGTTCGCAAGCGCTCGCGGCTTTGCTGATCGCCAATCCAGATTGGGTTTCGTCGCTCCTGCCGGAAGTTTTGAAACATCCCCGGCGGGAACAAGGATTGCGCCGCGAGGTGAATGGTTGGCTGCTGCCATTGATGGCGGCGCGCGATTTCGATGCGGCCTTCGCCCAACTCCGTCGCTTCAAACAGCGCCAGATGATGCGCATCGCGGCGCGGGACCTCGCCCGATTGGGAACTGTTTCGGAAATCACACGCGAAATCTCCGACGTTGCCGACGTTTGCCTTGATACCGTCTGGCAACTTTGCCGCCAGCAACTGAGTGAGCGCCTGGGACTGCCTTATCATCAGGACGCCGATGGCAATTGGCTGCCGACGGGGTTCTGTGTTCTGGGATTGGGCAAACTGGGCGGGCAGGAACTCAATTACAGTTCGGATGTGGATGTCATTTTTGTTTATGCCGAGGAAGGACATGTCTTCAAAGAACCGCCGTTGAAAGATCAACAAACCGGTCGCGGGTTGACGAATCACCAATTCTTCAAACGGCTGGCGGAGATGTTTATCGCTGAAGTGACGCGCATGACCTCGGAAGGGACTTTGTATCGCATCGATTTGCGGCTGCGACCCGAGGGGGATGCGGGGCCGTTGGTTCGTTCGCTGGCCGGTTATGAAAATTATTATTCGCAGTGGGGACAAACCTGGGAGCGCATGATGCTGATCAAGGCGCGGCGCGTGGCAGGCGATGAGGCGTTGGCGGCGGAATTTCTGGAGATGATTCAATCGTTCCGTTATCCGCGCTCGCTTCGGGAAGGGATTCTCAAAGAGGTGGCCGCCATGAAAGACCGCATCGAAAACGAAGTGGTCAAAGCCGGAGAGATCGATCGCAACGTCAAACTCGGTCGCGGCGGCATTCGCGAAATTGAATTCAGCGTGCAGACTCTCCAATTGCTCAACGGCGGAAAAATTCCATTTCTCCAAGGCGCCCAAACGCTCCCCGCGCTGGAAAAGCTGGTGCAATACGGACTGATGGCTGCCGAGGAGGCGAAGTCGTTGACTGAGGCTTATTGTTTCCTGCGCGACGTGGAGCATCGTTTGCAGATGGAAGACAATCTCCAGACCCACACCATTCCCACCACCCGGCCCGCCCGGGAACGTCTGGCGGCGTTGATGGGATTCGGCTCACTGAAAACGTTTGAAGCTGCGCTCCAGGCGCACACGCGCAATGTGCGTCGGGTTTACGATAAAATTTTGAGGGCCGACGGGCCGGCGAGCCAACCGGCGTTTCCCTTGCAGTTCGATGTCGCCGAAACCGGATGGGAAAAATTGCTCGCGGAGCATTCATTCAGGAATGTCGAGGCCGCCATCCGCTTGCTCAAGGAGTTTGCCCAGGGTCCCGGTTACGCGCACGTCTCGCCGCGCACGGTTGAACTGGCCCGCCAGCTTCTGCCTCGCTTGTTCGCCCTTTGCCCGCGACGAGCTGATCAGGCAGAAGATGTGGCCCGGGTGTCCCAATCCCTTTCTGATCCAGATCGTGTGCTCACCCGACTCGACAGTTTCATCACGGCTTACGGCGCGCGCGCCACATTGTTTGAAACCTGGGCCAGTAATCCGTCGCTCTTTGAACTGATGCTGCTGTTATTCGACCGATCAGAATTTCTTGCCGAAAGCGCCATTCGCACGCCGGATTTGGTGGATGAACTGGTTCTCAGCGGTCGCCTGCGCCAACGGAAAACGGCTGAAGAAACTTTGAAAGACTTGCGCCTCGGTCAGGCGGACAAAGATCAGCGCCTCTGGTTGCGACGGTATCATCAAGCGGAACTCATGCGCATCGGGCTTCGGGATATTCTGGGTTTGGCTGATTTCGAGCAGAACCTCACTGAGCTTTCAGCGCTCGCCGATGCGTGCCTTCAATATGCGCTCGAAGTCGCTCTTCAGAAAAACAATTTGAAGTCGCCGCCACTGGTCATTGTTGGGCTGGGAAAACTCGGCGGCGTGGAACTCAATTATGGTTCTGACCTGGACATTTGTTTTGTCGCGGACTCCAAAACGAGGAACTTGCCGAAACTTCAGCGCCTGGCCATCGAGGTAATGGATTTGCTTTCCAGCCCGACCGAGTTGGGCGTGGCGTTTATCACAGACGCCCGGCTTCGGCCTGACGGTGAAAAAGGATTACTCGTCAACACGCTGCAGGCTTATGAAGAATATTACCGTCAACGCGCCCGCCTGTGGGAGATCCAGTCGCTCACACGGACGCGGCCCATCGCTGGGGATCTTGCTTTGGGTGGGCAGTTTGAGAGATTGTCGGCGTCGCTTACGAACTTTAGCCAACCGAGTCTGCCGCTGGCTGCATACACACCGGCGTGGAAACAGGAAATTCATCGCATGCGGCAGCGAATCGAGAAGGACCGCACGCCCGCGGGACAGGATGTGTTGGCCATAAAAACGGGCAAGGGCGGATTGATGGACGCGGAATTTATCGCGCAGACACTTTGCCTCGCGCATGGCTGGCAGGAAGCCAACACCCTTTCGGCTCTGCGAAAGGCTGGTGACGTATCAGTGCTGAATTCATGCGACGCCGAAAAAATCGCCGAGAATTACCGATTGCTCAGGCGGGTCGAAGGAATCTTGCGCCGCTGGAGTTACGAAGGTGAAACTGTGTTGCCTACCGATGGTGCGGCGCTCTATCGCGTGGCCGTTCGCTGTGGCTTTCCCAACGCCCGTCACTTAATGAATGCCATTGCCAAATACCGCCAGGCCATCCGGGAAGTTTATCTTATAGTTTTTGATGCATGAGTATCGTAACCGAATACGGCTTTCTCAAACGGCAGTCGATCGTGTTTGTTTTGGTGGGAAGCAGAGTAAAGGATTCACGCGGTACAGACAGATTAACAGGTGCCCATTTTGAGTTGAGCAAGTTTGGCAGAGTTTCAAACAACCTGTTGGAAACCTCACACCAAGGGAAACGGCGGTGTTACCAAACTGGGGGCCAAGCGCTTTTCTGGGCGGTGGGCTGGACTCCGAAATGGAACCCTTTCTCGTCCTGATAACCAAGCGGCACTTGCTTCTCCATTATGGCACGCAACTTCGCCATGATGCCCGCAAGCAGTATAGATACAGCGATGATGTTTATGGACGTTTTCGTCATGCCTTGTACGGAGCATCGGTGATGCCAAGCGAATCATCTCAATATTTTGAGAAATCAGCGCTGGAAAGTGTCCAGATTCAGTAAATCTTGTTTAATTGTGGGACAAAGACCGATCCCGCTGAAGATGGGTCCAGACCCGAACCACGCTAACGGCTGCATGCCGAATCCGAAGGCGGAACGGTTGACGAGAGGAAAAAGGAGTTTTGGTAGGAAACTTCATACGACAGGTGTTCGAATCCACACGAAAACATGCCGCGGTGGGCGCCAAAATTCCGATGCAGACAATCGCCACGCATACCTGTCTGGATTCACTCCGCGCAATTGATGACCGGGACATGGCGGTTACGCGTGTCGAGTCCGCGCTCCGCCCCGCCTGCGCATCAGCTTCTACTCGCCATAAGTTTTGCTCAACTCGACGTTCATGTCACAACACGAATCCCGGTCTTGTCTGCTGACGAGGCTGTGCCCCTATAGTGTGCATTCATTGGGTCACTAGTATCCCATCTTTAGTCAATCTGATGTTGACGAACTTCAATTGGACGAGATCAACAGACGCATTACATCCATAGACTTTTGAGATTCGTCCCGTGGCCGTAAGTCGCTGTGCAATAGTTCATTCAACCTGATGCAGCCAGATTGAGTTAAAGAGGACTATTACTGACGGCAACCTTTCTGCTTTCGTTGCCAAGCATGATGAGAATGTGGAAAGAAAGGAGTCGAAAGCTGACTTCAAGAATACGAATCGCAGTTTTGAGTGTCGTTGCAGTCTGGACTTTGGTTTGCGCGCCAGCGTGGGCCAGTCAAAGTGTGACTCTGGCTTGGGACCCCAGCACGGACCCCGACGTCGCCGGTTACAAGATCTACTATGGCGTAGTGAGCCGGACCTACACCAACATGGTTGATGTCGGCAACGCAACGAACGTAACCATTTCCGGCCTGATTGAAGGCACAACCTACTACTTCGCAGCCACGGCGTATAACGCCTTGGGTATGGAAAGTGATTTTTCAAATGAGACATCTTATAGCGTTCCGACCAGTGCCGTGAACAATTCACCCACCTTGAACGCTCTGTCCAACCTGACCATTTCTGAAGATGCTCCACTTCAGACCATCAACCTGACGGGGATCAGTTCCGGCGCCAGCAACGAAGTGCAGACCCTCACCGTCAGCGCCACCTCCAGCAATCCGAGCCTCATCCCCAATCCCACGGTCAACTACACCAGCCCCAACGCTACCGGCACTTTGACCTTCACGCCCGTGTTCAATGCCAACGGCACGGCCGACATTAGCGTCACGGTGAATGACGGCGGCACGACCAACAATACCTTTACGCGCACCTTCACTGTTAGCGTCAATGCCGTCAACGACCCGCCGACGTTGACCGCCCTGTCCAACGTCACCATCTCTGAAGACGCCGCACTCCAGACCGTCAACCTAGCCGGCATCAGTTCCGGCGCCAGCAACGAAGTGCAGACCCTCACCGTCACTGCCACTTCCAGCAATCCAAGCCTCATCCCCAATCCCACGGTCATCTACACCAGCCCCAACGCCACCGGCAGTTTGACCTTCATGCCCGCAGCCAACGCCACCGGCTCGGCCGTCGTCACCGTCACGGTGGATGACGGTGGTGCGACCAACAACACGGTGAGCCGCACTTTTACTGTCACCGTTAATGCCGTCAACGATCCGCCCACGCTCGATCCGCTCACCAACCTGACGATCAACGAAGATGCCGGTCTGCAAACCGTCAGCCTGTCCGGCATCAGTTCGGGCGCGGCCAATGAATCGCAGACTCTCACCGTCACCGCCACCTCCAGCAATCCGGGTCTCATTCCCAACCCAACGGTCACCTACACCACCCCCAACGCGACTGGCAGTCTCGCCTTCACTCCCGTAGCCAATGCCAACGGCATCGCCACCCTCACGGTTACCGTCAATGACGGCCAGGCCACCAGCAACACCGTCACCCGCACCTTCACGGTCACCGTCAATGCGGTCAACGACTCGCCGACTTTGAACGCCCTGTCCAACCTGACCATTTCTGAGGATGCTCCACTCCAGACCATCAACCTGACGGGGATCAGTTCCGGCGCCAGCAACGAAGTGCAGGCCCTCACCCTCACCGCCATCTCCAGCAATCCGGGTCTCATCCCCAACCCGACAGTCAACTACACCAGTCCCAACGCCACCGGCAATTTGACGTTCACACCCGCTGCCAATGCCAATGGCTTGGCCACTGTCACTGTCACCGTCAACGACGGTCAGGCCAGTAGCAATACGGTCTCGCGCAGCTTCACCGTCACCGTCAATGCCGTGAACGACACGCCCACGCTCAACCCGCTCAACAATCTGACGGTCAACAAAAATGCTGGCTTGCAGACCATCAACCTGGCCGGCATCAGTTCGGGCGCCGCCAACGAATCGCAAACCCTCACCGTCACCGCCATCTCCAGCAATCCAAGTCTCATCCCCAACCCGACGGTCACTTACACCACTCCCAACGCCACCGGTAGCCTGACCTTCACCCCCGTGGCCAACGCCGTCGGCAGCGCCACCCTCACCGTCACCGTCAACGACGGTGGCACGAGCAACAACGTGGCAGTGCGCACGTTTACCGTGACGGTCAACCAGCCACCGACTATCACAGCCATTCCGAAGCAAATCATTGCCACCAATACGAACACGGGAGCGATACTTTTTAGCATCGGCGATCTCGAAACACCGGCCTCCAATCTGGTGGTGTGGGCCACCTCCTCAGCACCGACGCTGATTCCCACCAACAATATCGTTTTTGGTGGCAATGACAGTAATCGCACTGTGACGATCACGCCTTTGCTCAACCAGAACGGCAATGCGGACATCACGATCACGGTCAGCGACGGTATCGCAACCGCCAGCACAACCTTCCAAGTCAGCGTGCTGGCGCCTCCCTCACCGCCGTCGATGCTCACCATCGTTACGAATGGAGGCGGATCGGTTACGCCCGCCATGAGCTCGCAAGACCTGGTGCTCGGACAGACCTACACGTTCACGGCCGTTCCTGCCACCGGCCAAAGATTCGCCGGTTGGAGCGGAAGTCTTTCCTCCTCGTCGCCAACCGTCACATTTGTGTTGACCTCAAACTTCGTGCTCCAGGCCAACTTTGTTCCAAGCTCATTGACGCCAGCCAAGAATCGCTACAGTGGTCTGTTCTACGAAAACGATGAAGTGCGCCAGAATAGCGCGGGATTCCTCACACTCGCAACCACGACCCGCGGTACCTATTCCGGCCGCCTCCAGATGGGCGCCAACCGCTACGCCTTCAGCGGCCAGCTTAATCTCCAAGGCCAGGCCACCAACCACATCCTGCGCCCGACCGCAAATCCCCTGACCGTGGAATTGCAAATCGGCACCGGCAGCCAGGCCGATCAAGTCTTTGGCCGCGTCACCGACGGGACGTGGGTGTCGCCCCTGCTCGGCAACCGGGACGTGTTCAGCTCCCGAACCAACCCGGCACCGTACGCCGGCAGCTACACTCTGCGCATCCCGGGTCAGGACAATAATCCGTCTGTCCCAACGGGTGACGGTTTCGGCACCGTGCGGGTCGATACCAAAGGCCGCGCGAAATTTGTGGGCGTTCTGGCCGACGGCACGAAAGTCAGCCAAAGTGTGTCCGTCTCCAGGCACGGCCTCTGGCCGTTGTATGTGGCGCTCTACTCCGGCCAAGGCTCGGCGGTAAGCTGGTTGACCTTCACCAATCAGCCCAACAGCGACTTGAGTGGCGCGTTCAGTTGGATCAAACCTGCCGGGATTGCGCCTTATTATCCGAATGGTTTTAGCCATGAGTGTCAGGCCGTTGGCTCCTTGTTCGTCGCGCCCGTTGGGATTACGCAACACATCCTGAATTTGACGGATGCCTCGGTGCTGTTCAGCGGTGGAAACCTCGCTGCGGACTTCACCAACCTGGTGACACTGGAACAGAACAGCCGGGTCAGCAATCGCAGCAGCAATCCGCTAACCATGAGCTTCTCTCTTACCACCGGTACGTTCAAAGGTACCGCCGTGGATCCCGCGAGTGGCGCGTCCTTGAAATTCAGCGGCGTGGTGTTGCAGAAAGTCAACGCCGGTTGCGGCTTCCTGCTCGGAACCAGCCAAAGCAGCCGGGTCGTGCTCGCGCCGTGAGTCAAGCGACCGGACCCGCGATCAAATTTATCCAGCCGCACAGGGCACAACATCGGGAACGCGTGGTCGGTGTTATGGCTTCATTGTTCACCCCAGGCTGTCATTGGATTTGCGGCGCTGGCTGGGTGACCTCGAAAAAGCCTGACAAAATCTTTCCCGCTCACCGCCGGCTTGAAAAATGAAATGTGCCCCGTGAAAACGGCTTTGACTTGCTGGCCGGCGACGATGTAGAGTCGTCCATGGTTGGCTGCGAAAAGAAATACAATCTCGCAGCCTCCGGTTTCAAACCACATAAACAACCCAACCCACGCCAACCATGCCAAAGAATTTAACGACAGAGGTGAGCGGCGAGCAAACGTCGGGAAGTAATGGCCGTTGCCTGTGGCAACTGCCGCGGCTGAATTTTGCACTGATGTTGGTGATTTTGCTGGCCGTGGCCGGTTGTCAGACTCAGACGCCCCAGGTCAACGAATTTGGAGAAAAAACTTCGAGTCATTCCGAAGCCGTGGTCTTGCGTGAAGGTGACGTTTTAAAGATCTCCTTCCCCGGCGCTCCGAACCTCAATACCACTCAACCGATCCGACGCGACGGCAAGATAAACTTGCCGTTGGTCGGGGAAATAAACGCGGTGGGCATGACTCCCGCCCAATTGGAGAAGGAGCTGGTGAAATTGTATTCCACACAATTGACCACCAAGGAGGTCAACGTTGCCGTAGAATCCTCAATCTTCTCGGTGTTTATCACCGGCGCGGTGGTGAAGCCGGGTAAAATCTCCTCCAACCGTCCGCTCACAGCCCTCGAAGCCATCATGGAGGCCGGTGGGTTTGATTATACAAAAGCCAACCTGAAAGCCGTGAAGGTGATCCGGAACGAAGGCGGCCAGGTAAAAAACTTCACCTTGAACCTCAAGCTCGTGATGAGCGGGAAGGAAACCGAGCCGTTTTTTCTGAAACCTTCCGACATCGTGTTTGTCCCGGAACGTTTTGTCTGGTTCTGATCGACGGCCGGCCTGCGAAAGCATTTGCGTCCCCAAAGTCCTTTGAAAAGTGGCGGCCAACGTAAGCAGGCTTGGTTCGGATTTGGGACTTTGGCTTTCCGACTTTGTAGCAAGGAGTCTCGTGACCTCCGCGCCTGCGAAAACTTGGATTGTCGAACGGGCGGCTAAATGACCTCGTCGATTTCCGTCCAGAGGAAGGTGACGCCGCCGCTGGCGAACTTCGGCACGTCCGCAACCGCCGCCCGGCCTTCCGGCGTCGCCAGGATCGCTTCCATCGCCGCGCGGCTTTCCGCGTAGAGATCGGCGATGTAATAATACGGCGACGGTTTGCCGTCGGGCATGCCCGTCACCTTGCCAATCGTCCATTTCTTCAATCCCTTCATCTTGCGGGCGATCGGGACATGGACCTCGTGATAATATTTGTCAAAGGCGGCGGGGTCTTTCGGATGTCCGTATAAAACCAACAATCTCGTCATAACATTTCCTTCCATTTAATTCCGGGAAACCTCGGCTACTGAAGCACCCCCGAACCTTGGCGCCCACTTTAAAAGCCCTTCCACGGAATTCAACAGGCTTGATGAAACATTTTCAAATCGATTCCTGCGGACCGTCACGCGCGCGTTCCACAACCGTCGGTGCTCACGTCGGACGGGGCACATCGCGTCGGGCATCTCGCATCGCGCAATGAATGGAGCGGCGATACAGGCGCCGACCCGGTTCGCGCGTCTGGCCTGACTTGACAACCGCCCGCGCCAAGGCAAACCCCGCTGCCACCAAGGACGACGCGCACCATGACTTCGCATTTATTGGCCCGCGCTGTGAATTCCAGGCTCCAACAACGCCGGGGAAGTCGCATGGCGATTGCCAGAGTTGAATTGGTGAGATGCTCCAACGACCAGTATCCAGAGAATCTCCAATCAACCAACTTCTACCGGGCAGAAAATTGATTCCGTGTGGACGTTGAAGCTTGGCGTTTCTTTGGATGTTGGTGCTTGGAGATTGGTGCTTTTGCAAAGCTTGCTTATTCTCCAGACAGGTGCATAACGTTGCCCGGCACCCCGCTGCTTATGGAACCGGAACCAAGCAGGCTCCAAAAAAGGCGCGTCCTGGTCGTGGACGACGACGCGGAATTGTCGCAGATTTTCCAACACCTGCTTGAGGCGTACCAGTACGAAGTCATCACCGCGGCCAACGGCGCGCTCGCGCTCAAACAGATCGTCGCCCAGGACGTGGACGCCATTCTCTGTGACCTCAAAATGCCCGAACTCGAGGGCGACTTGTTTTACGGTGCGGTTGAGCGCATCAAACCGCATCTTTGCAGCCGTTTCATTTTCATCACCGGCGCGGCGGACGACCCCAAGTATCGCAAGTTTCTCAGCGAGGTGAAGTCGCCGGTGCTCCGCAAACCGGTGGAGTCGGCCAATCTGCTTGAGACCCTGCGCCGTCTGCTGGAGCCGCAGCCTTGAGCAAAGACCACTCCGCCGAACGACCGTCACTGCCAGGGTACGGACAAACCAAGTTCCTCCGGCTTTTTTAGAACATAATAGAGGTCGAACCGGTTGATCCCTTTGCCTCCCGGAGCATCGTTGAGATAGATTTTGGCGGTGAAACTGTTCGCTTGGGAGGGTTGCTCGATGACGAACTGGTGCAAGGGGCGCGATTCGATGTCCTGCGGGATGACGCAAAGCGGCATTTTCGGCAACGGCCGGAGCACCTTGCACTCCTTGATTTCGGGACCGTCCCACCGCAGGTGCTCGATGTGCCATTGGCTGGCATTGACCGAGAGAATATCCTGTCCATCAATCGCTCCGTCGAAATGCAGAAACTTCACGGCCTCGCTGGCGTGGTCGAGCAAGACCTGGCGATATTTCTCCTGCTGCTGGAGGATGGTATTCTCGATCACTTTGCGCGTCGGCGCCTTCGCCAACCTGCTTTCAGCCCGCGCCCGATCCTCAATCATCTCCTTCACGTTGCGCGCCAGTTGATCAACTCCGAAAAGTTGATAGTCAAACCCGGGGGCATGGACAAACTCGTCACGCGCAGCCGAAAGCTGTTCGTAGAGATTCCGAAGCGCCTCTCGCTTTTCTTCGCTCGGGATTTCGCGATATGCGAAGAAGGCAAACGCCGTCTTCACATAGAGATTATTCACGCGAATCAGCAGCCGGGTCATGCGCAAGGCATTCTCGACTTCCCGCGCCAGGACGGCGTTTTGGATTTTGGGTTTGACCGCTAAATACAGCGATTCCATCTCGGCAGCTTTCGCCAGTCCGCGATCGAGATACGAATAGGTTTCAGCCTGCCACGGCTTGCATTGCAACCAGATGTCTTGCAGAAAATCGAGATGTTCCTTGCCGCCGTCGATTTCGGGGTAACCAGCGGCGGGGAAAGTAGCCACGCGCATCTGGAGCAGCGAGTTGAACTGCCCGTAGGAAACCGGTTCGATGTGCAATCCGTATTTGTAAGCGGTCGGCGAAAGCAGATAGATTTGCGCCAGGCCTTCGGCCGCTTCGGCCCCAAAATGGATGGCGCAGAAATCCCGCGCGATTTGCCGGATGTCCTCGTCGGGGTCCCAGGACAACCGCCAGAGGACATACGCCGCGACGCTTTGGGAATCCCAGCCGGCCGGATCGGGACCGGCCCGGTAGCCGCTACCACGAATATTGTTTTGGGGATTCTTCAGGAAGAGTTGCAGTCCCGCTTGATAGTATTGTCCGGCGAAGGTTGGGAAGAGATGCGCGCTCGACGACTCGTAATAGTTCATGGTCTCAAAACCCACCAGTGTCCGGTGCGGAGTCTGATTGAACGTCGGATTATACGGTTGAAACCACCAGCGATCCGCGGCGGTCAGTTTTGGAATCAAGAACAGGTTCGTCACCGGGACCGCCGCCGTGAATATCTTTCGAAATACGTCCGGTTGATTGTGTTGCTCGAAGGAAACCAGGCTCCAGGTGAAATGAAAATAGGTTTTGTGAAATTCGTTCACCGCCACGTCATAGACCTTTTGCACAAAAGTGCGGAAACGCAGGTCGAGCGGCCACGAGCACTCCGGCGGATCGTGCATCACATCGAAACTCCGATAGTTGTCCCAAAACCCGGACAGGTCGTCGTTGCAAAGCTCGACGCCATCCAGTTCGGGCAGGGCCTGAAAGAGTTTCCGGAACTTTGCCTGCACCGCGTCCCAGAATGCCGGATCGCACGGAGACAAACTCGCGCCAAACTCCTTGAGCAGATCGGGGTGGTACGTGAATTCATTGGCGAAGCTGAAATATTTCAGGTGCAGAGAGTGCGCGTAGCGGATGAGTTCGCGGGCACGGGCGCGGTTTTTCTCATTCTGACTCCGTTCGGGTTCCGCCGACCACGGAACCATATCGAGGATGGCCGGCCCGGAAACCCAGTTCAGACCATAACGCAGGGCGTTGCGCATTTCCTCCCGCGTGTCGCCATCGCCTCCCGAACGGCCCCAGGCCAGGCTGATGCGATTCTCGAGCACGGGTTGTCTGCGAACCTGAATATCTGGCAGCGACCGCTCAACGCGAAGCCGGTCCCAAATCCAATACAACCCATGGACTTCGCCGACGATGCTGCCTCCGGTGACGATCATCACCTTATGGCCATCGAGATTCCGAGTGATGATGTGATAGCCTTGAGGGTGGGTGATACCCGCCAGCCCCAATCCGCTCGCCAGCATGGAAGTCTGTTCGTTCTGCGTCGCATCTCCGACGAGGATGCAGTTTCGCTCCGGCTTCTGTTGGTCGTCTTTGATCTCGAAGCTCACCCCGCAAGCAGTCCCAGCCTGCTTCAAATCTTCGATGGCCACCCGGATCGCCTCATCCTGCTGAAGCTGGCGAGCGAGAATAATGTCCCATTGCGCCGCCGGAGCGCCGGCAGTGACCACGCAAGCGAGAAGGGTCGATGCCAGTAGAGTGACAAATTGCCTGCCATGAATTCGCATAAGCGACGGCGATTCCCAATACTCGCGGTCGAGGGTCGGGAGAACGAGGACGGCCCCTCGCCGCGCAAAGGCGCAGTCAAGCGAAGGATGTAAGCGGCCTCGTCAAATTTTGCAACCTTGATTCAGACGATAGCAGCGCAGTTTTCAAAACAGGAATGTTCATTCAGAATATTTTCCGGCTACGATAAAAAGACTCGCTGTCGGATACTATAAGCGGTTCAGTTAGGCGAATGAAATTAACTTTTTCCGTTCTCTTGCTGCTTTGGATTTCGTCAGTCGAACAACCGGTGTTGGGCGAGTCGCGCTGGCCGCAGTTTCGCGGTGCCAACGCCGAAGGCGTGGCGGAAGGGAAACCGCCAGTCGAGTTCGGACCAGCCACAAATCTTCTGTGGCAGACGGCGTTGCCGGCGGGTCATTCCTCTCCATGCATCTGGGGCGATCACATTTTTCTGACCGCGTTGGACGGCCAGAAACTGGAAACGATCTCTCTTCAACGGCGCACTGGTAATATCCTATGGCGAAGCACGGCGCCGGCGGAACAGATCGAGAAGTCACACCCGACAGGGAGTCCAGCCGCTTCAACGGCGGCCACGGACGGACGAAACGTCTATGTCTATTTCGGTTCGTTCGGATTGCTATGTTACGATTTCAAAGGAAAGGAACTTTGGCGCAAGTCGCTGCCGATGCCGGTCACGGGTTACGGCTCCGGCAGTTCGCCAGTAGTGGCCGGAAAACGGCTGTTGCTCAACTTCGATCAGGATGGCGGCTCGTTTCTGTTGGCCGTGGATGCGCGTTCCGGCAAGACGCTCTGGAAAACCGAGCGGCCGGGGTTCGTCCGTGGGTTTGCCACGCCGCTGGTGCTTGAGCAGGGAGGCAAAGGAGCGGTCGTCGTGGCCGGTAACAACCGCGTCGTGTCCTATGATTTGAAAGATGGAAGTGAGAAATGGTCGGCGCGCGGTTTGCCGGGATACGATGTCTGTCCCACACCGGTAAGTGGTGACGGGTTGGTTTTCGTCGCGGGTCTGGGCAACCCCGCTTTGCCAGGGTCCATCACGCTGCCTTCCTTTGCCGAATACAGCGCGACGGCAGACAAGAACAAAGATGGCAAAATCACATTGGAGGAAATGCCATCCGGGCCGCTCAAAAGTAATTTTGGTATCCTCGATCCCAACCACGACGGCGCCATCACCGCCGATGAATGGGCAGCGGCGGCCAAGAATTTTGCGCACGGCGAGAACTCACTTTTTGCCGTTCGTCCCGGAGGCCACGGTGACGTTACCGACTCGCAGGTCGTCTGGAAACAAAAGCGCGGGGTGCCGCGTATCTCTTCGCCTTTGTTTTATCGCGAGCGAATCTATGTGGTCAAAGACGGCGGCATTCTCTCCTGTTTCAACGCGAAGGACGGAACTCCCGTGTGGCAGGAGGAGCGCGTGGGCGCAGAAGGGGATTATTACGCGTCGCCCGTCGCCGCCGACGGAAAGATATACGTCGCCTCGAAACGCGGTGCCGTATCGGTGGTCGAGGCGGGTGAGACTTTGAATGTGATCGCCCGAAACAATCTTGGCGAAGAAATCATGGCTACGCCCGCGATTGTTGGGGACACGCTTTACGTGCGGACAGCAAATCATCTTTACGCCTTTGGCCAGGCGAAGCGTTGAGTTGCGATGGGTGTCCTGCCACGCAAGTCAGCAACGGCGACGAAATGAATCCAACTTCCGTTGTTGCGGGAATCGTTCTGGCGTTGGTCCTCGCCAAATGGGGAATGGAACTCTGGCTCGCCTGGCTTAACCAACGCCACGTTCGGGCAAATGCCGGCGCGGTGCCTGCGGCCTGCAAAGAGACGGTGGACGCGAACACCTACGCCCGGTCCGTGGAATATACACTGGCCAAGAACAGGCTGAATCAGATTGAAACCAGCTACGACACCGCGGTGCTGCTGCTGGTGCTCTTCAGCGGATTGCTGCCATGGGGTTTCAACTCATCTGTTCATCGGTTGGGCGAATCGGCCTGGGCAATGGCGGCATTTCTTTTTGTGGCCGGAATTGCGCTGGCGCTACCCGGACTTCCCTTCGACTGGTATGCGCAGTTCCGGCTGGAGGAGCGGTTCGGATTCAACACCACCACGGCGAAACTTTGGTGGAGCGACAGACTGAAAGCCCTGCTGCTCGCCCTGGCGCTGGGTTATCCGCTGCTCGCGCTGATCCTAAAAATCGTCGAGTGGACGGGAGCGGCGTGGTGGTGGTGGGCGTGGGGTTGCGTGCTCGCTTTTCAATTGTTGATGGTGGTTTTGGCGCCTGTCCTCATCCTGCCGTTGTTCAACAAGTTCACCGCGCTGCCGGAAGGAAGTTTGCGGGAACGGCTGCTCGCGTTAGCCAGGCGAACGGGTTTCCGCGCGAAAGGCCTTCAGGTGATGGACGGCAGCAAACGGTCGCGCCACTCGAACGCCTTCTTCACCGGCTTCGGGCGTTACCGGAAAATTGTGCTGTTTGACACGCTGATTCAACAGTTGGGCGAGCCAGAACTGGAAGCGGTGCTGGCGCACGAGATCGGGCACTACAAGAAAAGGCACATCCCGAAAATGCTCGGATGGTCGGCGGTGAGTTCACTCGCAGGACTTTACCTGGTGGCGTGGCTGGCGATGCAGGATTGGTTTTATCGCGCGTTCGGTTTTGAACCTGGCAACGTCACGCCCGCGCTGTTGTTGTTTGCACTACTCGCGGGCACGGTGACGTTCTGGTTTTCGCCGCTGGCGCACTGGTGGTCGCGGCGTTACGAATATCAGGCCGACGCCTACGCTGCCGCCGCGATGGGTGAAACGATTTCCCTGATTGGCGCGTTGCGAAAACTAAACGCCAAGAATCTGAGCAACCTCACTCCACACCCATTCTATAGTGGCTTCTATTATTCCCACCCGACCTTACTGGAACGCGAGCAAGCGCTCCGCCACGCGGCTGCCTGAATCAAAGCGACCGCATCAATTTACGACGCGAACGCAATTCTGCGAGCCACAGCCGTTGGGCACGCGCGTTGGACAATCGGGATCGTCACGCCATTGGCCGTCCACCAGCAGTCGATACTCATAAGCGCCCGGCTGCAATGTGAGCGTGGTTTTCCACAAACCATTTTTTTGCCTTTTCAAACTGACGGGAGCGCGGTCCCAATCGGTGAAGTTTCCCGCGAGGAGAACGTTTTGGGCCTCCGGCGCGAATAGAGTGAAGGCCACCTTGTGCCTGTCCAAAATTTGTTTTGCCATAGTCAACCCTTTCTCTTTGTGAGCGACCGGCGCGATTACCGGTCAGCACAGGCTTAACCTGATACTCTCTGGCATTCTGTCAAGAACCAAGTCGGAAGGAGCGGCGCCGGGGCGTTGGCTCGAATTGTGGCTTGCAGCCGCCTTGGTCTGGATTAACCTCATGCTGTGACTTGGTTCACCGACCGATATTTCTTTGGGCTGGCCGTTGTTATCTACGGCCTCAGCGTGGTCTATTCGGTTTTCCTGTGGCGCAAAGGCTTTCGGCAGGACAATCGCGTGAATTATTTCCTGCTCCTGCTCGCGTTTGCCTTTCACACCGTGGCCATGGTCAAACGCGGGTTCTCGCTCGATCGGTGTCCGGTCAACAATCTTTACGAAGCCACCACGTTCATCGCGTGGACCATCGTGGCGACGTATCTCGTGTTCGGCGTCTGGTCGCGGCTGCGTTTCCTGGGCGCGTTTGCGTCGCCAGTGCTGTTCGCCATGGGTGTGTTCGCGTTGATGCCGGGATTGGATGAACACGGGCCGACACCGCAATTCGGCGGCGGACTCTTCAGTCTGCACGTCGCGCTCTTCGCCTTGGCCTACGGTGCGATCGGCCTGAGTTCGGCGGCGGGGTTGATGTATCTCACACAGGAACATGATCTCAAGTTTCACAAGCTGCGCGCCATCCTCTCCGTGCTGCCGTCGATTCAACGCCTGGAATTGGTCACCGGCCGACTGTTGCTTAGCGGTTTCATTTTGATGACGAGTGCGTTGATCGTCAGCGCGCTCTGGTTCAAGCAGGAAAAAGGCGTCTATTTCAGCGGCGATCCCAAAATCCTTTGGTCCGTTTTGGTCTGGTTGCTTTGCCTGGTGCTTGTCGTCCTGCGCTGGAAATTTGCGCAAGGCGGCCGGCGATTCGCCTGGGGTGCCATTGCGATTTTCATTTTTGTGCTGCTGACGTTTTGGGGATCGAGCATGTGGTCGCCCATTCACCGCCAATGAGCATCGTCGTCATCGGCTTGAGCCATCATTCTTCACCAGTCACGGTGCGGGAGCGGTTTGCCTTTGGCGAGGCGCGAATTCCCGCCACGCTCCAACTGCTGCGGGACGCGAGCATCGCCGAGGAAGCGGTGATTCTTTCCACCTGCAACCGCGTGGAGATTTACGCCGCCACATCCCTTGAACCACACAATGCTTTTCGCGAGCTTCAAGAATTCCTCATCACCTGTCACGATTACCGCGATCCACTGACCGACGAAATCTACAAGTTGAGCGAGCCGCAGAGTCTCGAACATCTGTTCAAGGTTGCCTGCGGTCTCGACTCGATGGTGCTGGGCGAAACAGAAATCCTCGGCCAGCTCAAACACGCATACGACCTCGCGCTCCAGCATCGACACACGGGCAGTCGCTTGAACAAGGCGTTTCAACGCGCCTTCAATGTCGCCAAACAAGTCCGCACCGAAACTAACATCCAGCGCGGAAGCGTGTCCGTCGGCTCGGCCGCGGTGGAACTGGCGGAGAAAATCTTCAACTCGTTGGGGGATCGGCAGGTGATGGTCATTGGCGCCGGCGATACAAGCGAGAAAACCGCGCGCGCGTTGCTCAGCCGCGGCGCGCAGAGCATCCTTGTCTCCAATCGTTCGCACGACCGCGCTGTGGCGCTGGCTACGGAACTCGGTGGACGCGCGGTGCAGTTCGAGGACTGGGCCAAGGAGTTTGACAAGATCGACATCGTCATCAGCAGCACTGCCGCGCCGCATTACATTCTCGACCGCGCCAAACTGGAGCCACTGATGAAGCTGCGTCGAAACCGTCCACTGCTGCTTATCGACATCGCCGTGCCACGCGACATCGAACCGGAGGTCAACTTCCTGGACAACGTTTACCTTTACAACATCGACGACCTCCAGGCCATTGCCGACGATTACCTGAAACAAAGAAAAGACGAAATTGCTTGTTGCGAACAAATCATCCGGGAAAAAGTTAAATCTTTGCTGGGACAACATTCCGTGGCCACCGTGCCATCCAGTTCACGTCCGGTATTCGGTCACAAATAACGAATTTGGAACTCAGGAAATCAGGAATCAGATTGAAGACGAATGAAAATGTTGAATGAGATGAGCTATAAAGAATTTGGGAGCCTTAGATTCCTAAACTTTTTTCCAAAGACAGAGTATTACTCAGAAGACAGAATCGGTGGACTCGAGTGTGGGATAGGCTTGGCTTGCACTGAAGGATACGGGCCGACCTACTTTGCAAGTCCCCTCGGAAGTAATATGCAAACCGCAGAGATATGCCTAGATTTTTACAATCGATGCCCTGAATCTGAAGCCCAGACTTTGTTGAAACAATTGGGCTTGGAGTTGCGGAAAGGGATGAATTACGAGAAAATCAAAGAACTTCTGGGTACACCAGTTGAGGATATTCCAACTTACTTAGGATATGTCGTCGGTCAGAGATGGAAATATTATTTAGGATGTTACATCGACGCGCAGGAGGGATTGATTCAGGTCTTGATCACCAGAAAGGATTTGGCTGACGACCATGCGCGGCGAGAGGACGAGAGATAATCGAATCGAGAACGCGATTAGTCGTGAAATGCTTGGCAGAGCAGGATTTGGAGCCATGCAACTAATTGAGCAAAAGCTACGAACTTTCACCGAAAAAGTATTTAAACACGCAGGAGTCAAATGCCAGCCGACCGCCCCATCTTCATCGCCACGCGCGGCAGCGCTCTAGCGCTCGCGCAAGCCAACGCCGTGCTCGCTCAATGCCGCAAAGCGTTTCCCAAGTTGAGTTTTGAAATCAAGATCATCAAAACCACCGGCGACAAATTGCAGACCGCGTCGATGGCCAAGGAAGGCGAATCGTTGCCCAAAGGACTTTTCACCAAGGAACTCGAAGTGGCGCTGATCAAACAGCAGGCCGATCTTGCCGTTCACAGTCTCAAGGATTTGCCCACCGATCTGCCGGCGGGACTCACGCTTGGTGCCGTCGGCAAGCGCGCCGATGTTCGCGACGTGCTCATTTATCGCGACGCGGACTTTCTGAACTCTCAACTCTCAACTCTCAACTCTCAACCGCTGGAATGGACTCCCGGCCAATCCGAACGGCGCGGCTTCAAACCAAAACTCGCGATCAAGGATTTTCCACCGGGTGCAACCGTCGCCACCAGTAGTACGCGACGCAAGGCGCAGTTGCTGGCGCAACGAGCCGACCTCAACATTGTGGAGATTCGGGGCAACGTCGTCACCCGGTTGTTGAAGCTGTCGGAACGCGCGGAGTTGGATGCCACGGTGCTGGCGGCGGCGGGATTGGCGCGGCTGGATTTTCTCATCAGCGCCGATGGCCGATTGACTGGCGATGCCGTTCCCGATGGCCTGCTCGCCACGATTCTTGAGCCGGAGGTGATGCTGCCTTGTGTGGGGCAGGGCGCGATCGGAATTGAAATCCGCGAGAACGACGAGCGCATCGCGACCATCTGCGAGCGGCTGAATCATTTCAACACGCAGCAATGCGTGATTGCGGAGCGCGCCTTTCTTCGGGCGATGGGTGGCGGCTGTCAAAGTCCGGTGGGGGCGTACGCTGAGTTCGTGGGCAACCAAATCCGGATGCGCGCTGTTTCGTTTCGCGATGGCACAGTTCGCCGTGGCGAAGCAAAACGTGCAGTGAAGGAAGCCGTGGCGCTCGGAGAATCGTTGGCGGAGGAATTGATGTGATCGACATGAATCAGCCTGACAACCACGAGTGGAAGGTGAAACGATCCTTCGAGAAACACAGGAGCGCTTTCACGCTCATCGAACTGCTCGTGGTCATCGCCATCATCGCGATCCTCGCCGGGTTGTTGCTGCCCGCCCTCGCCAAAGCGAAACAGAAGGCGCAACTGGCCAATTGCCTCTCCAACTTGAAGCAGTTGGGATTCACCTTGGCGATGTACACCGGCGATAACCGGGAGCAGTTCCCCTACTCCGGTCGCGGCTGGCCGCAGATGGGGTTCGTGGACCTGTTGAAGCTGTTCGACCCTTACATCAGCACGAACAACCGCGCGTTTTTCCTTTGTCCCTCCGACCGCGGACGTGGATTCAACATCGAATGGGTCATCAAGAACGGTAGCAGCGTCGGGATTTCCACCAACCAATTGCTGTTCCCGTGCTCCTACTATTACTACTTTCAATTCTATAATGACGACTCCGGCAGCGCGCTGAAGTTGCGCCGGGTCCAGGAAGTCCGCTATCCAACGAAGAAGGCCATCTCGCCCTGCTTTGCCAGCACACCCAAGATGGTTTATGACGTGACGCTGGATTCGCCGACCGGCGGGCACGGAACAAAGGGCATGTCGCTGCTGTTCGTGGATGGACATTCGCAGTTCGCGCGTTATTCCGATTTGAACTACACGTTCTTGAACGGCAGCCAGAAGATTTACAACCTGGACTGGACGGCCGGCGGATTGTCGGGCGCTGACTTGACGAGATAACCGGTCGCGAGCAAAGTAGCTCAAACCATGAACCCGACCCTACCCAACGGCGGTCGTGATCGCTTGTCGCCCGCATCCAAATGTCAGCCGCTTCACCGCGCTGCGTTCACCCTCATTGAACTGCTGGTGGTCATCGCGATCATTGCAATTCTCGCCGGGCTGTTGTTGCCCGCGCTGGCCAAGGCCAAGATGCGGGCGCACACGGCCAAATGTTCCTCGAACATGAAAAACTGGGGTCTCGCCACCATCATGTATCAAAGCGACTATGACGACCGGCTGCCTTACATGGCCGATGATTATGTGTTCACGCTGCCGTTTTTGTTTCAGAAGCTCGCGCCGTACGTGGCGAAAGCGACGCAGGCGGGCACGAATTTTGGATCGGCAGAAGTTTTCAACTGGGACCTCCGCCGATGTCCGGGCGGCAGCTATGCGCCACCACCATTCGCCACCACAAGCTGGTCTTCTTGGAATTGCTGGATTGGTGCCCATTTTGGGACCTTTAGAACGCCGATCAGTGGTCCGTTTTATTATGGCGATCCTAGAGACCCAAATAATAAGCCCCTGAAATCGTTGCGCATAAGAAAGCCGGCTGACGCCATGATCTTCATGGACACCCTGACACACTACGTTTACTCCCCGGCGGACCCGGCCTATCAGTTCGATACGGACAAAGATCACGATGGGAAGGTGGACTCGCATGAGGGTGCCGATAGCGGTTTCGCGTACAATGATGGTCGGCCCACGGTTCATAACAACGGTGACAATGTCACGCTGCTGGATGGCCACGTGGAGTGGGTTTCTTTTAAGAAGCTGTGGCAGGTTGATCGCAACCGAAAGGTCGTCCACTCGTTTTGGTATCTGGAAGATTAAGCAACCGCCTCCCGGCTCATCGAGAAAAATCTGTTGTTATGCCAGACCTTGAATTCAGACGAAGGCGGGCCAGAGCAGGCGAAGGTTTTACGCTCATCGAATTGTTGGTGGTTATTGCCATCATCGCGATTCTGGCAGGGTTGTTGTTACCCGCCTTGAGCAAAGCGAAAGCCAAAGCGCAGACAGCCAAGTGCTCTTCAAACATGAAGAACTGGGGCCTCGCTACAGTCATGTATTTGGGAGATTACAATGACAGACTTCCGCCATTCGGAGATAACTCGCAGAATTACACCATGGATTTTTGGCATATGAAACTGGCTCCGTACGTGGCCAAGCGGACACAACAAGGAGTGCAGTTCGGCGACACGGAGGCCTACACCAACGAACTGCGCAAGTGTCCTGGCGGGAGCTACTCCGCACCTGCATTCCTCAAAGTGAGTTGGAGTCCAACCCTCTGGAATTGCTGGATTGGGGCGAATTTCGGAGCTTACGGCAACGTTTCCGGAGACCCTTTGAGTGGCCCATTCTACTATATTGACTACGTTCCTTCGTTGAAGGCGTCTCGCATCAGGAAGCCCGATGATGCCATGACCTTCATGGACACGATCACCCACTATGTTTACTCTCCGGTTTATCCGGGCTACCATTTCACACTCGACCTTGATCGTGACGGGGTGAAGGACACCATGCCGCAATATCCCGACTGGCCGTTCAATTTTGGCCGACCTACCGTTCACAATAACGGCTGCAACGTGACACTGCTGGATGGCCACGTGGAGTGGGTGTCGTTCAAGAAACTTTGGCAAGTTGACAAGGCGAATAAAGTCGTCCACTCATTCTGGTATCTGGAGGATTGAATGCCAGCCATTGATTTCAAACGAGTGCCAATAAGAGTTCGCAGCGGATTCACGCTTATCGAACTGCTGGTGGTGATTGCGATCATCGCGATTCTGGCCGGGCTGCTATTACCCGCCTTGAGCAAAGCCAAGGCCAAGGCCCAGGCGATCAAGTGCACTTCGAACATGAGACAGTGGGGACTCGCCACCGTCATGTATCTGTCCGACAACCAAGATACGCTCCCGCTCTTTGGCGACGTGTTCCCGCCCACGCCAACCATGACGTATTGGTTTCAGAAGGTCGCGCCCTACATTACGAAGGCGGCAGACGCCAGTCCCACCAGCTCGGAGTCCTATAGCTCGGAATCACGCAAATGCCCGGGTGGCAATATCGGGCCGCCGCCGCTCTCGCGTCGCACGATGGCTGAATTCAATACCTGGAATTGCTGGGTCGGCGTCTATTATGGCGCTTTCGGAAGCCCGCTCACCGGCCCGTTCTATTACGGCGGCCAGGTCAAACCTTTGAAGGCCACGCGCGTCAAAAAGCCCGTCGATGCCATGATGTACATGGACACCGTAACGCACTATGTTTACTCCCCACTGGTCTGGAGTTTCGACCGTGATCTCACTGGCGACAAGATGATGGACACCAGCGATGGTGTTTACGCCGGTGAGCATTCATTCAACAACGGCCGGCCCACGGTCCACAACAACGGCGCCAACGTCACGCTGCTGGATGGACATGCCGAGCGTGTGCCCTTCAAGAAACTCTGGGAATGGCGCAACAACAAGATCGTCCACTCGTTCTGGTATATGGAGGATTGAGCGGTCGGCGTCCGCCAATTGCCAAGACTCCTTCCACACGCACGGGACGCAGAAGCCAAAAGAATCTGACTCAAAGCTTGAGGTCGCTGAGGATTCTGTCGAGTTGTTTGACTTCGATGTCCGTCGCGGTGCCCGCCACTACGTGACCCGCGATGCTGCGCAGAATGTGGGCTTGATCGGGAGAAAGGTGGGACTGCAAGTCGGTGATAAAATCCCGCGCAATCGCCGCGAAAGTGTTTCCGTTGTAAAAGCAGAATGGTGCCAAGCGGTGACATTGAAAACAGACTTGAAGGGCATCAGTTAGTTTCTGCGAAGTAAGGCGACTCTTTTCCCAGAGTTGACGGGCCGGTTCATGTCCATCGGAGGTGGGCTTGTGCAGGGCATTTTTCTGTTTGCACAAACCGCGATTGATTTCGGTCACAAATTCCCAGTCAAAAGGAGCCAACCAGGTTTTGACCAAGAGGGACATGACTACGGGTGTGCCGGGGAACGCCTCTTCAGATTCCGTTTGATACGCTGCAGGGTCGCGACACCTTCACTCTTCAGATACCCTTTGCCGGTCCGTGCCAACACAGGTTCTGCCGCGAAACGGTCCTGAATCCTCAAGCCGTCTTTTATGATTCGCTTCAGTCTGTGCCTCTGCTCCTCTGTCATCAATGTACTCTAGCGGAATCGACGATGGGCCGCAAATCAAAACCTGTCGATGGTTTCGGTTGTTTCATTGCCCGGCATTGGTTTTGCGAATAGACTGACCGCGCAGTGAAATCCAAAGGCATAGTTTATCTGGTCGGCGCCGGACCCGGCGACGCCGGACTGCTCACGTTGCGCGGCGCGGAGCTGCTCGGACGCGCGGACGTGGTGGTTTATGACGCGCTCGTGAATCCAGAGTTGCTGCGGCTGGCGCCGAAGTCTGCCGAAGTCATTTTCGGCGGCAAACGCTCGCGTGATCACGCTATTCCACAGGATGAATTGAACGCGCTGCTCATCGCCAAGGCACGCGAAGGCAAATGCGTCGTCCGGCTCAAAGGCGGCGACCCGTACATCTTCGGTCGCGGCGGCGAGGAAGCCGAGGAACTGGCGGCCGCCAGGATTCTCTTCGAGGTGGTGCCCGGGATTTCTTCGCTCGTGGCCGCGCCCAATTACGCCGGCATCCCGATCACGCACCGCGAGCATTGCTCCGGTTTCACGGTTATCACTGGCCATGAGGACCCGACGAAGGACGAAGGCAATATTGATTGGGCGCAGGTCGCCAGATTTCCCGGCACAAAAATAGTAATGATGGGCACGGAACGCATCCGGCACATCGCGGAATTGCTTGTCGCCAACGGAATGGCGGCCACCACGCCGGTCGCGATGGTGCGTTGGGGCACGACGGGCCATCAACAATCCATCGAAGGCTCGCTCGCGACGATTGCCGACGTGGCAGCCGAAAAACAATTCAAGCCGCCGTCCGTCACCGTCATTGGCGACGTCGTCAAGCTGCGGACGAAACTGAACTGGTTCGAGGCGCGACCGCTTTTCGGCCAGCGGTTCGTCGTGACTCGGACCCGCGAACAGGCGAGCCAGTTGTCGCGGCAGTTGCTGGAACGTGGTGCGGATGTGTTGGAAATCCCGACCATCAAGATCGGCCCGCCGACCAACCACGCCGATTTCGCGGATGCGCTGCTGGGATTGAACTCCTACGACTTGCTGGTGTTCACGAGTCCGAACGGCGTCACTGCATTCTTTGAGCATTTCTTCAAGGCGTTCGAGGACCTGCGCGACATTGGCGGCGTGCGCATCGCCGCGGTTGGTCCGGCGACGGCGGCCAGGCTCCGTGAGTTTCATCTCAAGGTGGATTTGATGCCGGAGGAATTCGTCGCCGCGAAAATCGCCGACGCCTTCACCAAATTCGAAAGCATCGAGAACCTGAAAATCCTCCTGATGCGCGCGGAAGTCGCGAACGCCGAGTTACCCAAGACGCTGGAGGCCCTGGGCGCCATCGTCGATGACATCGCCTGCTACAAGACGTTCCCCGAAACCGAGGACGTGAACGGTGCGGCAGCCAAACTGCTGGAGAGCGGCGCGGACTGGATCACGTTCACCAGCGGTTCCACCGTGGAAAACTTTCACGCCCGTTTCGATCTGCCGGCATTGCTCGGTAAGTTTCCGCAAATCAAACTCGCCTCGATCGGTCCGGAAACCACCAAGGCCCTCACCGCGCTGCAACTCAAGCCCACCGTTGAAGCCAGACAGCACACCATTGAAGGATTGGTAAAGTCCGTGGAGGTATTCGCAAAGTGATTTGCCCTACGCGCGTCGGCAAAAGCATTCGAGCAGAATCTCGAATTCGATTCGTTGGATTTCACAGAGCAACCGTCGTTGAGGGTCGGGTACCGCGCGAACCGCGGCTTTCTCACACACGTCAATGAATGCGACCGAATTCCACTCACCGTCGTGGATAAGCTTTCGTGCCAAATCGCCGTCGCTATCCAAACCGGGCAATACCGCAACCTTCCGCGCAATTTCCGGGAAGCATCGATGGTTGCCAACGCGACGAAACCAATACTTCGCATTGCCATAATCCGGTTCGCGGCGATGCAAAATCCCGTGCACGAAACTGCCGTCCGCGTTCTCGATGTTCTGCGCAATCACATGCGCGGCGTCCAGATGATCGTGCCACAGCAGCACCAGACTGCGGACCAAATCGCCATTGGCTAATGGCAATTTTGATTCACTCAGAAAATCCTCCACGATTCTGTTCAACTCGAGTTGCGACAACACACCCGCGCGCGGCCCCGGCTCCAAGTCCGCCGGTTCTGACGTGGCAATCCGGCTTCTGAACGCCTCGAATAAATCTTCTGCTGGCATGACAAGCAGCGTAAAGCCTGTTTGCGGGGCCATTCAATTGATTTTCGCGCGAACAAACCACTACCGGGCTTGTCAATATAGCGATTGGCGGATGGCTGCTGGCGCGTGGTTACTGGCTTGCACTCCCGGATATCCACAGGCAAAAATTGTAAGATAGATAACGATGTTTAAGTTTTTGTTGTTCACCAAAGTTGATGGTCTTTTTCCGAAGCACTCCAAGCGGCAGAGGCTGCCCGCTTTGGCGATGTTGATTCTGCTTTTTACACCCGTCGCCGTGCATGCCGCCAAGTTCACGGCCACGCTGGATCGAGACACGACGCGCGTGGGCGAAAGCGTGACGCTGTCGCTGAATTTTGAGGAAGGTTCACCCAAAGCCGCTCCCAACCTGCCGCCCCTGCCCAACCTGAACGTGACGTCGGTCGGAGAATCCAGCCAATACACCATTGCCAACGGGCAGACGACCGCCTCGCGGTCCTTCAACTTCTCGCTGACGCCGACCCAGCCGGGAAATATCACGATCCCTGCGCTGCGAATCGAAGTGGACGGCAAAATACTGACGAGTCAGCCGCTCACCCTGCGTGTTCTTAAGAACGAGGCGCCCGCGAATCCCGACGCCACATTGACCAATCTGGCCTTCGTGCGATTGGTCGTGCCCAAGAACGAGGTTTATTTGGGCGAACCGTTCCCGGTCGAAATCCAGCTTTATTATCAGAACGTGCAGAATGTGCGGATGCCGCAATTGCACGCGGAAGGATTTTCGCTGGGCAAATCGACCGAACCCACCCAAACCCGAACCCAGGTTGGCAACTTTATTTACAACCTGGTCGTATTCAAAATGTCGGCCACCGCCGCCAAAGCCGGCACGCTCACCCTCGGGCCGGTGGAATGCAGTTTGACCGTGTTGGTGCCGATGAACAATCAACGCCAGCGCGATCTCTTCGGCTTTTTTGGCAACAACATGCAAGCGTATCCGACGACGTTGGTGAGCGAACCGCAGACGATGCGCGTGTTGCCATTGCCCACGGAAAAAGTTCCGGATAATTTTAATGGCGCCGTGGGTGAGTTCGCGCTCTCGGTCTCCGCCGGCCCGACGAACGTCGCCGTGGGCGACCCCATCACGCTCAAGGTGCAAATCACCGGACGCGGTGCCATGGATGCGCTCTCGCTCCCGGATCAGCCGCAATGGCGCGAATTCAAAATTTATCCTCCGACCAGCACGGTGACCAATCGCGACCCGCTCGGTTTGTCCGGCGTGAAAACCTTTGAACAGGTGCTCATTCCCCAGAACCACGAAATCAAATTCCTCCCGCCGCTGGAATTCAGTTTTTTCGATCCGAACCGGAAAAGTTACCGCACCCTCACGAACGCCGGCATTCCGTTGATCGTCGGCTACGCCGCTTCAACTTCGGCGCAGCCATCCATCCTGGCCAGCGCCGCGCCGGCCGCGTCTCCGCCGACGAGCGACATTGTGCACATCAAAGCACGGATGGACACACTCGGTTTGGTGAGTGCGCCGCTGGTGCAACAAACCTGGTTTCTGACGTTGCAGAGTGTGCCTGTGCTGGTGTGGCTTTCATTGCTGGTGATGCGCAAACGCAACGAAGCGCTGGCCAACAACCCGAAACTACGTCGTCAACGCGAGGTGGCCCGGCGAATTCAAACAGGGTTGCAGGAGTTGCACAACCAGGCCAACGCGCAGCAATCAGAGGATTTTTTCGCCACGCTCTTTCGGCTGTTGCAGGAACAGCTCGGCGAACGGCTCGATCTGCCGGCTTCCGCCATTACCGAGGCCGTCATCGACGAACGATTGCGCGGTCGCACCGTGCCGGAACAAACCCTGACCGAGTTACACGAACTGTTTCAGACGTGCAATCAGGCGCGCTACGCGCCGCAGAAAACCAGCCGCGAACTCGCCTCGCTCGTCCCGCGCGTGGAATCCATTCTTCGCGAGTTGCAATCTTTGAAGCAATGAAACTGTTGACGTTCTTTCTCGTTTGCGCGGCGGTACTCGGATTGTTGCACACCAACAGCGGGCATGCTTCCGATCTGACAACGGCGTTCGATGCCGCCAACAAGCTATACGAAGAAGGCAAATACGCGGAGGCAGCCACTGCCTATGAAAAACTCATTGAGAGCGGGCATGTTTCCGACACGCTTTATTTCAATCTTGGCAACGCTTGCTACAAGGCCGGCCAGAACGGGCGGGCCGTCGCCGCGTATCGCCAGGCCGAGCGGATCGCGCCGCGCGATCCCAGCGTGCGCTTCAATCTCCAGTTCGTGCGCAAAAAAGTAAACGGCAGCGACAGTGCTCCCGGTCGATGGTGGGAACATTGGCTGGCCAGACTTTCTTTGAACGAATGGACGATGTTGACGACGGTGACCGTGTGGATTTGGTTTCTGTTGCTGGCGCTGACGCAGTGGCGGTTAAAGCTCAGACAAACCTTGCATGGCTACATCAAGTTTTTCGGCGTGACCAGCGCGTTGTTGGCCGTTTGTCTGGCAGCCACGTTAAATGACCGTTACTCGACTCAGGCGGCGATTGTCATCGCTCGTGATGCGATCGTGCGCAACGGGCCGCTCGACGAATCACAAAGCGCCTACTCGGTGCAGGACGGTATGGAACTCAGCGTCCTCGATCACAAGAACGACTGGTTGCAAGTCAGTGACGTTCGGCAGCGGATCGGCTGGTTAAAACGAACCGAGGTGCTCCTGCTAAAACCGAATGTTTAACGGTTTCCAAAGTTTGAAATCGATCCTTGTGCCGACGGAAATTGCTCGGCTGGCCTGTGGCATCGCGCGCTTGTGTAGAGCATCCTTCCGCGTACCGCGCCGATTGGACACCGCCGCGCGATTGTTTTAACGCCGGAAATCCCCAGGAATCTGTTCCAACAATTTTGGGGATTGACCCTCCCCGGTCACCGTCCTAAGTTGCCCTCGTGATACGAGAAACTCGTGGAAATCGCTTGCCTTGTTACCCAGCCGATACCGGATACCTAGGAAATCTTTCCCTCCACATAAATTGTTAGGTGTCACCACGCTCATGGCACATCCTGCGAACATCTTGGCATTCCCCACATCGAATTACGACGCCATGAAGAAGTTCCTGCTGGATTTTGGGTTTGAGGTCAATGAAGGCAGTGACGAGAAATTTCCAAAAGTTGTGGATGGCGGGGGGTGGAGGGCATCCCAAGGGTAAATGTGTTTACGCTGCTATTGCCTTGGGGTTGAGTTCGACACCATCGACGAACTTCACTCCCGCGATCACGCGATCCAGTAACT
>JACQFP010000075.1 GCA_016200005.1 Verrucomicrobiota bacterium
GATTCGATGGAGTGCTCAACAGCCCCAGGCGCGGAGATTGTGCGGCATTCGTAGAGTCAAGCCGGACACTCTTTGCTGGTGAAGTGGAGCGTTCGTTTAGATTGGGCGAAGTCGTGCGGTTCTTCCGGACCTGCCATTCGTTGCTTAAATGCCAGACGTATGCGCCTAGCACCAACAACATCAAGCCCAACAAAAACCACCACATCGGTCGCATTCGCATAACTTAAACAACGTTAAGTTAATGCTTCGCGAAGATCAAGCTGGTGACGAGAAAGGATAATTTCCTGATTGGTATCAAGAAGGCAAGTATTCCGACCATAGGAGACTTTGCAGAATATGGCACGAAAATTCATTGATGATCGGACCTATGCAAAAGTTGTCATCGGCTAATCGAGAAGGCACTCGATTGAATCATTGCGTTATGGCACCGCCACCGCGCGGTAGAAGTGCAGGGACGAATTCGTGGCCGAGGGGTCGATGAATGGCACGGTGCCGGCATTGTTCGTCAGCGACAGTAGTGCGATCCAGTCCAGCAGGTTCGTTGAGACGTCGATCCGATAATGGCCGCCGGCATCTCCCGTCAGCATCAGGTGCAAGCCTTGTTCGTCCAACCCTTCAGCGGCGACAGTTAAGCCGGGTCGTCCGGTGAAATCCGCCATGATGGTTTTGCTCTGGTTCATCACGACGATCAACGGATTATTCGTGCCCGTGGCATCACCACTCCACTCAATGAACTGTCGTCCCGTATCCGGCACGGCTGTCAGCATCACGTTCTGTCCGTTGGTGTATCGATTGGCCCGCGGGTTGACCGTGACCTGACCAAATCCATTGGGGATGACCGTCAGCGCAAATTCGCCGACGTTCAACGTGGTGAACAGTGCTGAGACGGTCGGGTTGGCCTTGGTCATGGCAAAGCTCAAGGGATTGATATTGCCGCTGGCGGCGTTGCCCCACAGCGCAAAGTAGCTTCCAGTTTGCGGCACGGCATCAAGATACACTGTCGTGCCGAAGGGATACGGCCCGCCGGCAGGAAACACGGATGGGATAAATCTAATTACTCCGTTGCCTGCCGCCGCGGTACCCAGTCCCGTGCCGAAGAGTGCCTGCACGAATTTATTTCGATTCATCGTCACACCGATCGTCGTATTGGTGCCGCTGGCGTCTCCCGCCCAGCCCAAAAACGTCCAGCCATTGGTCGGCGTGGCTGTCACATTGACCACCGTATTGCTCGCGTAAGGGCCGTTGGTCGGATTTAGAGAAACAGTTCCTCCTCCCGGTGTGGTTGCCATGAGCGAATAGGTCGGAATGATGGTCAAGGTGATGGAGTCCGATTCGGCGGACTGGGAAAAGTCCGCGCTGTAAGTGAGCACGCGCAGAATCGACGAATCCGTTACCAGAAATGGCCCGAAATATTCTGTCGAATCGAAAGTCGGCGCCGAGCCGTCCAGGGTGTAGAGAATCGCACCATTGGTGAAAATGGTTTGCAACTGGATGGTGACCAAACCGGCGAAGCTGTATTGGGCATTGGTGAGGCTCTGACCGTTTCCGAAAACAAAAACATATTGAACCTTTAAATTGGCCGGAGCGCTCGTCACCGAGTTGACGCTGTTGCTGACCACTACGGTGTAATCGCCAGCTTGAGCCGACTGCACATTGCTTAATACGAGCGAGGAGTTAGTGGCTCCGGCAATGACATTCGTCGTGTTAAACCACCATTGATAACTCAAGAGTTGGCTACCGGTCGAGACGACATTGAAAGTAACATAGGTTCCGGCGCGAACCGTCCGGCTTTGCGGCGAAGTCAGGATCGAGGGCGGCAACGCACACTTGCCAGCGCTGGCAGCGTTGAAAATCGCCTGAATCTCAGGAGCGGCCAAAGCGCGATTGTAGATGCTCACCTCGTCCATTTTGCCGACAAAATGCGTGCTGCCGCCCGACGGACGGTATCCCAAGTTCATGGGTAAGGCCGTCAACGGCGTGATCGATCCAAAGTTGGCGGTGGCTAAACTGGTTCCGTTGACAAAAAGCTGGGCAACTCCCGAAGTTGTGTCGTAGGTCAACGCAACGTGGGTCCACTGGTTGGAGGGGATAACGCCTGCGCTCGTGCCGAATTTGTAAGGACCAAAGGCATCCGCCACATTGGCATAGAGACTGCCCGGTGCGAGAACACTGTGCCATAGGTGAGCGCCGGGATTGCCGGTTGGGGCCGCATACTCCACGATGGGCTTGGGCACATTGACATCGGCAGGGAAAATCCAGGCTTCAATCGTGAAGCTTTGCACGTTCAGATTGGCCGCCGCCGGAATCTGGACATGGTTTGTTCCCCAAAAGTTGAAGGCTGTCCCCACTCTGCCCGGAACAAAGGACGTGCCGTTGACCAAAACGCCGTTGTTGCTGTCCGCCGCGTCGGCCGCATTACCTTCTCCTTGCCACCAACTGACCAAACCCGTGGAGGCTGTAATACAGACCGGGGGAGAGACCGTCAGGGTTGCGTTACTGCTAGTCAAAGAACTCAGCGAATTGCTTATTACAGCGTTATACGCGCCAGCGTCGCTCAATTGCACATTGGTCAACGTCAGGATGGCATTGGTAGTCGCGAGCAAATTGGTCACATTGAAATACCAGCGATAGCTCAACGGACCCGTGCCCGCCGCGACTACGGCAAACGTTACGTCGGCACCGACAGGCACCGTTTGACTTGCGGGTTGGGAAGTGATGGAAGGATCACACTTGCCCGCGCTGCCGGCGTTGAAAGCAGCCTGAATCTCAGAAGCAGCCAATGCGCGATTGTAGATGCTCACTTCATCCATTTTGCCGACAAAATGGGTGCCGCCAGCCGGCCGATATCCCAAGTTCACAGGTAATGCTGTCAAAGGTGTGAGCGATCCAAAGTTGGCGGTGGCCAGATTGGTTCCATTGACATACAGCCGGGCAATTCCCGCAGCCCTGTCGTACGTCAAGGCAACGTAGGTCCACTGGTTAGAGGGGATAACGCCTCCTCCCGTGCCGAATTTGTATGGACCAAAGGCATCGCCCACATTGGCGTAGAGACTACCCGGCGAGACGCCGGCGCCTCCGTCAGCCGGCACACTGTGCCAAAGGTGGAGCCCAATGTTGCCGCCATCCCCATACTCGACGATGGGTTTGAGCACACTCACATCGGCGGGGAAAATCCAGGCCTCAATGGTATAACTTTGCACATTCAGATTCACCGCAGCGGGAACCTCGACGTGGTTTGTTCCCCAAAAGTTGAAGGCCGTCCCCACTTTGCCCGAAGCAAAGGAAGCACCGTTGACCAAAACGCCGTTGTTGCTGTCCGCCGAGTCGTTCGCATTACCTTCTCCTTGCCACCAACTGACCAGGCCGGGCGGGGCAGTAAGACAGGCAGGCGCATTCACCGTAAGCACTGCGTTGCTGCTGGTCGCCGAATCCACCGCATTGCTCACCACGACACTGTAATCGCCACCGTTGGTAACTTGAACGTTACTCAGTGTCAGCGAGGCATTGGTAGCCGTGACAAGGACGTTCGTCTGGTTAAAGCGCCATTGATAACTCAACGGACTGGTGCCTGTGGCCAGGACGGTGAACGTTACATTAGAGCCGACGTTCACTGTCTGGCTGGCGGGTTGAGAAGTGATGGAAGGTGGAATGCCGCACTTGCCCGTGGCACCAGCGTTGTAGATGGCCAGCACTTCCGAAGCACTCAACGCGCGATTGAACACATCGATCTCGTCAATGAGTCCCAGAAAACTATTCGCTGAGTTGCCCCCCAGCGCCCCGATGGCCGCCCCGCTGGTGAACGAAAAGACCGAGGCAAACGCCGCCGCCGCAAACGCCGCCCCATCCACGTAAAACACCACGGTGTTGCCGGTCTTGGTCACGGCCACATGATGAAAATTGGTGTCGGTGACTTGGGCGCCCGAAGTTACCTGACTGATTCCGACCTTCGACAAAAACAGATGGCCATCGTCCAAAAAGCCCAACGCATATCCGCCAGTATTATAGCCAAACACAAGTCCCCCTCCGGCGCTGAGCGAAGCTTGTGTCGTACTGCTGCGTTTGATCCAGGCATCGATGGTAAAACTTTGAAGCTGCAAACTGGCCGGATTGCCTATTTGCACGGCATCGCCGCTCCCGTCAAAACTAAAAGCCTTTCCGACTTGTCCCCCGCTGTAGGCAGTGTTTCCAACCAACGTCCCATGATTGGTGCCTTTGGCGTCAGACGCATTGCCTTCGGCCTGCCACCAACTGACCAGGTTGGAAGGAACGGGATCACAGAGTTGACCTTGGATGCAAAACGGCAAAAGCAAAAACACCGCGAAAGCACGAAGCGCAGCCCAAAGAAAGATTTTAGGGGAAGTGATTGTATTTGTAGGAGCGGGCATTTGGTCCTCCATGAGTTCTGGGCTGATAGGTAAATAAAATTCCGACGTTGACCGATTCTCACATGGTTGGGGGCAAATGCAAGGAAATAGACAAGCAGGTCACTTCGAAGTCGCACCTCGCCCGCTTTGCCCGCTGCGGACCCTTGAATCGCGATTCGAGATAGCGGATGAATCTATAATTAAAGCTGCCAACGCTCATGCCCCTCTCTCAATAGGATCTGCCAATCGAATCCAGAAAACGCTCGTCCGGGGTTCGAAAGTCGCGCGATTTGAGTAGGGTTGCATAGAACTCGTTGACCGGTTCTATTCCGGTCAATCGTTCCGTGCTGCGACGCTGACGTGCCGAGAGGACACGCTCCGAAACTGTGTTCATCGGTAGCGACACTTGTGGCGGCCAGAATGCCAGCGAACTGCTGAATCGCTTCAGACCAGACAGAAAATCGAGCGAACCGATTACCGCCTTGAACGCGGATATGTTACGAGCGAACTTGCCCGGTCGAGTGGCATGACGCACAGCGTCACCCACTCGTCCCGAAGCCGGCCTGTGAAGAAATGTAAATCTTGGCAAATTTACGGATGGCAAGGCACAATCGGTATCGCGCGGAGCAAAAACAGTGATCTGGTCGTCGTTGTGCACCAGGCGGAAGCCGCTTCGATAGAATTCTTTTGTAATCGTCGAGCGTGGCACAAACTTCTCGAAACCCCAACCCTCAAACACAAACGCCTTCAATCCCTTTCCGCGAAGCATCTCGTGGGCGACCCGCAGCACAAACGCCATGCTGTTGGGGTGCATCTCCGCCAGCGCGTGATTGCAAGTGACCACGTCCGCGGCAGGCGTTCCCTTGTCGAGGAGCCGGTAGAACTCCCACCACGGAATATGCACGGGTTGTTTTGGAAGAAGCGTGCCGTCCCATTCCGCATCGGTAACCAATTCCTTGATGCGACCACCCGATGCGAAGTTCCACAGGTGGTTTTGCATCAGGTAAAAAGCCTGGGTTATATCCGATGCGGCATAGCTCCAACCGTTTTGAATAAACAAGCAGCCCAAGTAGCCAGAGCCGGGACCGATTTCACACACCCTCGCGGGTGAACCGCCGAAAATATCGTTGATGTGCCGATAGACGTTGAGCGCGCGGAGCAGGCTGCCGCGTGTCGTCAGGTTTCGCCCAAAGGACGCGTTACTGAATTCGCAGGCAAGTTGAGCGACGCGCCGCAACAGAGCAAATTCCTGCTCGGTGATACCACCGCCGAACAGCGTCGCAAAATCCCGCTCGAATCGCGTCTCGTGCATGACATCGAGATACTTCCAAAGCTCTGAATCGCTGCGCAGCCTAGTGGGATATCCCTCGGAGGAAAACATCACCGGACTTACCATCTCCACGACCCGGTTGGGCAAGGCAGCCACAGCCGCGCTTTCCTTTATATTGTATTCTTCGACTGTCAGCATGGTGTCATTGGTTTAGAGATGCTCACTTAAGCTTCAGCGCAACATCCATCGCCTGAGCGATGCAATCATCGATGTCGATGTACCGATAGCTACCGGCCCGTCCAATGGAGAAAACGCCGTCGGGCATCAACCCAATATACTTTAGGGCAGTGCCCCGCTCGGATTTCATCGGCATGGCGTAATGCTTGCCGTTCATGGACGGAAACTCAATGCCAATCAAGGTGGTGGGAGATTTGTGCTGCGTGAATTTTTTATACTCCACCAGGCGCTTGAATTTTTCCTGGCCGCTATAATACAAAAAGAAAACGTCGTCCGGGAAACATTGCTCCATCGGCAGGACGATGGGGTGAAAGTCCAGCCCGACGAATCGCAACTCACCAAAGCAATAGTCGAACAGGATGTCCGGCGCGATTGTGTTGACGATGACATCAAACGTCCGCCATTCGCCCGACCATTTGACCCGTTTTTTGGGAATGTCGTACTGCTCAATGCGGGTGGAGAGCAGCACCTTGGCCCGAGCGGTGCCGATGGAGAAGTATTCATCGTAACCATTCGGCGCGAAGGGATACGCCGAAATGGCATCATGAAATCCGTGACGCGGCCCTTCGTACAACAGCGCACCCTTGGAGGTCCACTCGGGCACGGCATCATCCAGTTCGCGGTTGTCAGAAATTTGCCACATCTTGTGGTTATAGTGTTTGGCAAATTTATCATAAAGCGTCGGGCCAACCGAGCCGAGCCAGTATTCCTCAACGTTGGTGGCGCGCTGGCCGGATTTGAGCTGGGCGAGTTCCTGTTTGATTTGATCGCGGTCGGGCATGCGCTCCACGTCGTCCACATGGATGGGGAAATTGTAGAACTCGGCGTCCCGCTCGACATACGTCAGGAAAACGTGTTTCAGCCGGCGCAACGGAACGTAGCGATTGAGAAAATCGAACAGGCGCTCGTCCCGCGTCAGAAAGTGGCGCGGTCCAAACGTGTGTGGGTGACCACCGTACCATTGCGTGCGCACCCCGGCGCCCAAAAAGGGCGCGACCTCGACCAAGGTGACATCCCAGCCGCCTTGCAGTTCGAGTTGATGCGCCGCAGCGCAACCCGCGAATCCACCGCCAATGATCAATGCTGATTTCATGTCTATTCGATATTCAGATTCTGCTTGTTGAAAAACTTATACCAGTTGCCAAAAGTAATTTCCAATTAGTACGACGCCCCCCACCCGGCCTTCGGGCCGCCCTCTCTCATCGGATGGGGAAAAAATTCTCCGAACTTCGCATGCGCCTTGCGCCTCTGAACCGAAGGGCATGCGGATGGTCGCGTCAGCGTTTGGAGTGCGGCGACTTGTCGCCGCTTTGGGAAGGTGCCGACTCCACAGCGGGTGTGTCTTCCCCACACGCCCCGTGCAACAGCGGCGACAAGTCGCCGCACTCCAAACGCTCCGCGCGTATCCGACAATTTGTACAGCATCGCGGTTCATGGAAAGGGTGGCCGAAGGCCGGGTGAGGGGCTATTCATTTTTTAACCAGCAATCATTTGTGCCAACCATTCCATACACTAAACAGCCATCAGCGCATGACACAGCTTACATATTGCTGACCGCGCCCCCACCATTTTCGAAATTCCGTCAACGCGCTTTCGCGGGCCATATCTGACTGGAGATAACGGATGAAGGAGTTCAGCGACCGATGAGTCTGGGGGCTTTGGTCGCGGAGCAGTTTTTCCAGAGCCAGCAACAACGGCAACATCTGCTGCCGTGAAAAAGTGGATTGGCCGCGTTCACGGGCGAAAACGCCGTCGTAGATTTTTTGCGAAATGTTTTCCGCGCGACGGACAACACTTCGTTCAGTTTGCGGCAACCGGACGCGAAAATCCATCAAGTTGAGGCCCAACTCGTAGTAGGAGTCCACGGCGAATGAGTTGTCAGCGCATCGGTATCCAACAATGCTCTTATACCAACGCCAATCGATCAGAAACCGCGGCGAGCAGCCCAACAATGCGCCACGATTACCAAGCGCGATCAAGGCTTGAGGAATCGAAAACAAGGGGCCAACCCACGGATGCAGGATTTGATCAATGACCCAATCCTCCGGACGGCGGGACATGCCCGGCAACGCGGCGAGATCGGGGCGGAAAAAGCTCACCAGCCGAGCAACCTTCGCGTCAAAATCCGAAATGTCTTCGACCAGATTCCACGCCAGCCAACGGCGCAACATTTCCGGCAGCAGGGAAATGGGGTCCATACAGGTGAACACCAGCACGCCGCCCGGCCGAACAAAACTCGCGACGTGCCGCAGGAAAGCGGGCGGATTTTTTTGTGTGGGAATGACTGCCTCGCACAAGACGATGTCGAATTTTTCCTTGGAGCGGAAACTTGAGATCGAGGATTGATGGAGTTGAAAATTCAGGCGCGGACAATGTTGTTTGAGAACCCGGTTGGTGCTCTTGAGACTGGGAGGGTTGCCGTCCACCAGTAGGTAGCGGCTCGGTCCCAGCAATCCGGTCACGACCGCGTTGTGCCCGCTGCCGGGACCAAATTCCAATACTGAAGCCCGGTGAAAAGTTCCGGGCGGCAGACCGAGATGGCGATACAGGGAATGGCGACGTTCGATGTGGCGGCCCAAATCGGAAATGTCCTGCCGGGTCGGGATGATTCCGTGCGCGGAATAAAAATGAACAAAAGGTGTTTTTGATGCAGGCATCGTCAGTGGAAATGCGGTTGCGATTTACGGTGAACAACCGAAATCAGCGGTTTAGCCGGAACGATGCAGACCGACGAACCCCTCACCCTCGCCCTCTCCCCGTCCGACGGGGAGAGGGAACGTTTTCGCGCGCGGGGACGACACGCACCGTTCGGTAATTGGGCGCAACGTCGCTGGAGTTTCACCCTCTCCCCATCGGATGGGGAGAGGGTCGGGGTGAGGGGCGTGTTCAACTGCATCCTTGCGCCTTAGTTTTCATCTTGCAGCGGGTTGTCAAGCCATGCTCGCGCCATGGATTCATGCCAGTGCAGGCTCACTCCTCCATCCACCAGAAGCTCTTGTCCGGTGACGAAGGAGGCCGCCGGACTCAACAGAAAAGCCACCACTTGCGCGACCTCTTCCGCGGTGCCCATCCGACGCAGCGGCGTGATGCGCTGATACATCCGGTGGAGTTTTGGATTTTCCAGAAAATATTTTTTGGATACTTCCTTCAGCAATGTGCCGGGCGAAACGGCGTTCACGCGGATGCCTTGCGGTCCGAGTTTGAACGCGAAATACCGCACCAGTCCAAGCACGCCCGTTTTCGCTGCGTGGTACCCCTCGTCCTGCTCGTCCGCAACAAACCGCGCGGCGCTGGACGCCAGGATTACAATGGAGGCGTCCTGGGAATTGTCGAAGTGAGCGCAACTTTTTTGAATAACCTCCTTCGTGGCGGTCAGCGTGGAGGCCAGATTGCCCGCCCAGGCGTTTTCTTTTCCACGGTGACGTTGAAAAAAAACCAGCCCGTTTAATTTGCCCTGATCCGCAATCACGCGGGAAATCACCGGCTCCACGGCTTTTGCGTCGGTCACATCAGCGACGTAAGAATGAACCGTCGAAACCGCAGGCGTCCCTCCTGTACGGGAAACCAGTGAGACCTTTGCTCCCAATTCTGTCGCCAGCCGCGTGAAGGCGCGACCGATGCCACGCGTGCCGCCGATTACCAGCAAGTGCCGGCCCTCCAAGCCACTCAAACTCGGCCTCTTCACCGTCGGGGATTTGGTGGATGCGTGTTTTGGTTTATTGGCGGCTTTCATTCTCGCGGCGGAGTATAAGGAAAGTGTCAAGCGGACGCCGGTCAAATAATTTTCAATTCCGGCAATGGCAAAACATAATGACCCTGGCCTTGTCCGTAACGAGGATGTTTTTTTTGTATCTGTTCAAGATAACGCCAGGCGAAAACGACAACGTAGTCGGGCCTCGATTCGTCAAGTTTGCCTGCCGGCACGCACGGTATGTGCAGGCCGGGACTGAACTTGCCGTGCTTCCGCGTGTTGTCGTCGAACAATTCCTTCACCAACGAACCCAGCTTGAATTCGTAAAGCATCGTGGTGGTGCCGACGGACGCGCCGTAACCCATCACCGATTTGCCCTCGCGTTGGAAATCACCGAGGGCTTTTTGAAGTTTACCAGTCAGTTCATCCAAACGGCGGCGGCAGGTGGCGAGGGTTGCGAGCGCGTGGATTTGTTCCCGCTGCTCGATGGCGATCTGTTGGGCGACCGATGGATTGACCGCTCGCGTTCCGCCATTCCATTGCACGGTCAAACGAATCGAGCCGCCCTTGTTGGAATTCCACTGGCTGTCTATCAACTGCAACCCGTGTCGATGGAAAAAGGCCTGCAACGGCACAACGGAAAAATATGAAATGTGTTCGTGATAAATCGTGTCTATGAGTCCCTTGCCCACCACGTCGCGCCAATAGGAAGTTTCCATCACTAAAATTCCATCCCGAGCCAGCAATAGTTTGAAGCCTTGCATCACGGCGTCGAGGTCATCAATGTTGGCGAGCACGTTGTTGGCGGCAATGACGGTGGCGTAGCCATGTTCGCGCTGGACTTCACGGGCCAGTTCCTTGGTGAAATAGCGCGCGAGGGTCGGCACTCCGGCATTGGTGGCGGCGCGCGCAATTTCCGCGGCCGGCTCGATACCCAACACGCGACAGCCGCGTTCTTTGAAGGCGCGCAGCATCGGGCCTTCATTACTCCCGATTTCAACGACCAATGAATCCGCCGCAATCCGGTGCTGGTTCATCAAATCCTCGGCGAATTTTCGAAAATGTTCCGGCAGTCCAACGGACACTGACGTGACGTACGGAAACGCCGGGTAGAGAAGATCGGGCGAGACCACGTCGCGCAGTTGAACCTGGCCGCAGTCTTCGCAGAGAAACAAATCCAAATTGAAAATCTCCTCACGCTCATTGCGACCGTCGGCGGTGACGTAATTGTCGCCGATGGGTGTGGGCTGCATTGGCAGACCGGGCGTCAACTTGGCTGAGTGGCAGAGGCGGCAGGTTTTTCGCGTTTGAAAGGAGGCGGTCATGCAATGGGCAAAGGCTAAAGGCTAAAGGCTGAAAGCTGAAGGCTGAAATTTAGCATTTAGACTTTAGACTTCGAAGAGTTGCCACGTCAGCGTCCATGCGCTCGAGAAAGCGGGTGCAGGCGGCGATATCCTGATCTTCCGGCGCCCACGCGGCAAACACCGTGTCCCCGGCGACAAATGGCCCGCGGGTGGTCTCCTGAAACATTCCAAGGGGGGTGATCGTGCGAAGCGTGTGAAAGCGTGTCTCGTGGAGCCGGAAGTAGGACGGGTAGCCCGACGCATAGGCGCCCAAACGGGTCGCGCCGGTCACCTTTCCGGCATCATCAAACACCACGACGTCCATCATCCCCTCGAGCATCTGGAACGATTTTGGTTTGTTCGTGTTCTTGTGCGGGCGCACGTAGGTGTCGCGCAGATTGACGATAATCATTTCATGCAACGGGTCGCTGACGTCGTGATGGGTGCAGAGACGGGCGCGTTTGCGCGGGTTGCGTTGCGTCTGCTGTTTGAGAAAAGCAAGATCGGCTGCGCTAAAGGTGACAATTTCGCCTTCGGCGTAAAAAACTTCGTCGGATACTGTCTTGATGTTCATGGTGAACAATTAGGCTGGCGCATTTTGCATGTTGATGAGGATGCGGCCCGCCTCGCCGGAGCGAAATGTGCGAATGGCTTCGTTGATTTCGTCGAGTTTGAATTCGTGAGTGAACAGTCCGTCGAGCTTCATCCGGTTCTGCCTAATCAGGCGAATGAGTCGCGGGATTTCCACGTCGGGAGCGGCGCTGCCTCCATGAGAACCTTTGAGCACTTTTTTGAAATGCAACGGCAGCGTGTAGATGCTGGCCTTGTCGCCCTTGCGCGGCACCCCGACCAGGATGGTTCGCCCATCGGAATGCGTCAGATCGTAGGCCGACTCGATCACACGAGCATTACCGGTGGTGTCCACCACGACGTCCGCGCCTTGCGGGCCGACGATTTCCCGGATGCGCTCACTCAAGTCCGGCGTCTTGCTGGAGTTGAACGTGTGGGTCACGCCCCATTGTTTCGCCAGCTCCATTTTAGCGTCCACGATGTCCACGCCAATGACGGGATACGCAGAAACCATTGCCGCGGCCTGGGCGATATTTAACCCGACACCACCGATGCCGAAGATGACAATGGACTGGCCGATCTTGAGTTGCGCGTCATTGTTGATGACCCCGATGGCCGTGGTCACTGCGCAACCAAACAACGGTGCCAACCGCAGATCGAAATCCGGCGGGATGACGGTTAAACGGTTCTCGGATACAATGGCTTCGTCGTTGAAAGTGGTCACCCATCCGGCGTTGACGGTGCGTCCGTTCCAATCGTATTTGGGCGTTTCGCATTCCAGCCCGGCACTGGGCCGCCAATGGAGCACGACGTGATCGCCGGGCTTGACGGTTTTGACGCCGGCACCAACTGCCGTGACTGTTCCGGAACCTTCATGTCCCAGGAGATGCGGGAGAAATTTGTCCGGGCCTTTGGCGCCTTCGATCTCGTTGATCTGCGCGCCGCAGATACCGCTGTAATGGATTTTGACGTGCACCTGGCCGAAGGAGAGTTTCTCCGGCACGCGCAATTCGGCCACGACCAGCGGCTTGTTGTTTTCAACCAGGATCGCCGCTTTCATTCGAAGTAGATGAATTCGTAATCGCCGGTGTAGCCGAAGTGTTGGAAGAGCCAGATCCACTCCTCTTTATCGAACAGCGATTCGGCCGTCAGCGCCCAGCACTCCAGGTTGAACATCTCCAGTTCGTTGCGATAACTCTCGACCACGATGTATTTGTTTTTGCCAACACGCTCGATTTCCTTGAGGGCGGCTTCCAATTCGAAGACCCGCAGGTTGTGCAGCGTGGTCAGCGAGATGACGAGATCAAAGTGTTTGTCACCGAACGGATACGGATCTTGCGCGCGATGCTGGAACGTCTGGCCTTTGAATTCCGGAAGTCTCGAAGCAAGGCCGTGTTTGGAAACATCGAAACCAACCAGTTCGAGTCCCGGCTCGATCAGTTGCATTTCGTACAGGAGAAACGCCTTGCCGCAGCCAACATCGAGCACGCGCGACCCGGCCTTGAGTCCATAAATATCAATCAGCGCCTGCGCCACCGGCTTCCAGCGTCCGGGAAGGTATTTGTAGCCGCCGTAGCCAAACCGCCGGTCGCCGTCCCAATAGTCGGCCTCATATTCCTTGGCCTTCAGCATGCAGGTGACTTTGTCGTCCACCATGCGCGCGAGGTAATCGCGTTTGGTGGCCTTATGCAGCGGCGTAACGATGTTCAGCAATCGGCCCATGATATTTTTGGTTCGGAATCTTCGGGCAACCCCAGCGGCTGCCCGCGGTTCAGCTACCGAGTATGAGAAAGTTCCTGGACGACGGAAACAATTTTTTCAGCCGTGATGTCGTAACGCTTCATCAAGCTGGCCTGTGAACCGTATTGGTCGGGGAAAACATCCGGGAGGCCGATCCGCCGAAAGCGTTTTAGCGTTTTGAAATCGGCCTCCGCCATTACTTCCGCCACGGCGCTGCCCAACCCGCCGATGACAGTGTGTTCCTCCACGGAAACAATGACCGGCACGCGGCCGGCCAGTTCCAAAATTTTTTCTTGATCGAACGGCTTTACGGTCGGGACATGTAAGACGGCGGCTTTAATCGTGGCAGCTTCCAACGAACTCGCCGCATCCAGTGCAGCCTTTAACGTGATTCCGGTGGATACGATCAATGCGTCCGAACCTTCTTTCATGGGAATGGCTTTGCCAATCTCGAACGGCACACGATCATTCGTCACAACCGGATCGCCGCCCTTGCCGAGACGAATGTAGATCGGGCCACGATGGTCCACCGTGGTCGGCATCATGCGCCGCATTTCTTCGGCATCCGCCACGGCGAGAATGGTCATGCGCGGCAGCGCGCGGAAAATGGCCAGATCCTCGATGGCCTCGTGCGTCGGTCCGAGCGGGGCATAGACGACGCCGCCGCCGTTGGCGATGAGGCGGACGTTGGCGTTATGCAGGCAGAGGTCGAGGGCGACCTGTTCGAAACATCGGCGTGTCAGAAACGTGGCGATGGTGTTGACGTAAACAATTTTTCCTTCGAGCGCCAACCCGGCGGCGACGCCAACGATGTTCGCCTCACTTACGCCTTCCATCAGGAAACGGTCGGGCATTTCGGCCTTGAATTGCTTCAACGTGCCGACGCCGAGATCCGAGCCGATGAAAAAAATACGCGGGTCCTTCTTGGCCAGCTCATACACCATGTCCAAACAGGTCTTGCGCATTACGCCTTTACCTCCAACTCAGCCAACAGGGATTTGATTTCCTCCGGAGTGACCTTGTTTTTGTGGTGCCAGTTCAAATTGTTCTCCACGAAGCTGACGCCCTTGCCCTTGATGGTGTGGCAGATGATAGCACTTGGCTTTTCGGCGTCGAACGGCGTCCGTTTCAACGCGGCTCGCAATTGTTCGACGCTGTGGCCGTCCACTTCCTCGACCGCAAAGCCGAACGCGCGCCATTTGTCCGCAAACGGTTCCATGTCCAGCACCTCGTAAGTCGTGCTGTAGGATTGTTGTTTGTTGTAGTCCACCAGCACGGTCAGATTGCTCAACTTGTGTTTGCCGGCGCTCAGAGCGGCTTCCCACAACGAACCTTCGTTGGATTCACCGTCGCTCGCCACGACGAAGACGCGATGGTTGGCCTGTTCGTAACGGGCGTTCAGCGCGAATCCGACGCCAATCGGCAGCCCGTGACCCAGACTGCCGGTGGACGCTTCCACGCCCGGGACTTTGCCGTATTCGGGGTGGCCGCCCAAAATCCCGTCGGTCTTGCAGAATTTCCACAACTCCGCCTCCGGAAAGAAACCCTTCTCCGCGAGCAAGACGTAAAGCGCGAGGCAGCCGTGGCCCTTGCTCAAAATGAATCGGTCGCGTTGCGCTGAGCGTGGATTTTTCGCGTCGTAGCGCAACACGTCGTCGTAAAGCACGCGCAGAATTTCAACGAGCGAGAACGCCGAGCCGACGTGACCACGCCCGCCTTTTTCCAACATGCGGACGATCTGGCAGCGCAGCTCGCGCGAGCGCCGGTCCAGCGGGGTGGTGTTGACGGGCGGCGGTTTAATCACGGTAAGGGAAGCGTTCGTATTCGTGGCGAATCCGGTTCAGGATCTGGCGGGCCTTGTCCAGTTGTTGCATTTGAAGAGAGGCACGATCCGGGGCTGCGACGGCGGCGAACTGGCGGCGCTGGAATTGATCCGGCAGGAACTCGTTGAGAAAAATCATGCACCACTTGAGGCCGAAGAGTGGATAAAGGCTCTCCACGCGCTGGAGCAGATCGGGCCAGTCCGAAAAACATCGGAACATGCCCGAGGCAAATTTCTTTTTCAAAGCCGGCGACAAGTCCATGGCCGGGTGCAACAAAAAGTCCGCAATCATCTTCGCCGGATCATCCCAACCGAAATACTCGAAGTCCAGAAAGATCATCCGGCCGTCGCGCTGGCGCAGGGCGTTGTGAAAACCGAAATCCGACGGACTGAGCGTGCGCTGCTCCCAACTCAATTCCTCTGCAAAAGCGCCGCCTGCGGCTTTCAACCGCGATTCGCTCCAGTGCGTCACCTGTTCAAACAGTGGCGTCAAGTCCGTTTCGAGAAAGTCGCGCAAGGCGTGGTAAGCGGGCGTGTTTCCTTCGGCGGCGCGAAGGCGTTGCAAGCGTTGGCGGACGTTATCCACCACCTGACCCGCGGCAAAAAAAGCTTCGGACGCTGCGCCCAACTTTCGGCTTTCGGGTTTCCGGCTGAGCTCACGCAGCCGGCACAGCAGGCCCAGGGCGGCGGTTAGCTCCGCGTCACCGGCCTGACCGGGAAGAAGTTTGTCGCCTTCGATGAATTGATAAACCGCCCAGCCCAGTTCGTGGTCAGCGGCGATGGGCTGTGGAATATCGCGGAAGCCGCTCGCCCAGAGATAGACAAAGCTGTTGTATTCGGTGGCGAGCCGGTCGCGCTGGTCGGAGTGGTGGCGAAAATAAACCTTCAAGGCAAAATGCTGCGCGCCTTCCAATGCCACTTCATAAACCTGGCTATTGCGTCCGCCGCCAATGCGTTCGACGCCGGACACGTTCCGGTTGAGCAATCGGGTCAGCGCCGCACGCATCTCGTCCGGGCGCAGTTCACTTCGCGGCGTTGAAGACATAGTCGAAAATTTGTGTCCAGTCAGCCAGGGGTATCACGGCGGGCAGGTTGTGGGGCGCTTCGTGTCGTCCGAACAGAACCTGGACGACAAAATGCGGAAATGCAGGCTCAAGAAAAGTTTCCTCCAGGTCGTCAATGAAGCAGGTGCAACCCGTTTCCCGGATAAAGCGAATTTTCTCCTGCCGCGTCTCGCCGAAATGCACGTGCTCTGGCGAAAGCCCGATGCGTCGCGGATCGAAGAAGCCTTGCGCTGCCAGCCATTCGCGGGCGGATTGCTGGAGATCGAACGCCGGTCCCGAAACAGCCGTGCGGGTCTTGTGGCTGATGATGTAAACCGGCAACCGGTGCCGGACTGCGTGGGTGAAAAATTCAAGCACGCCCGGGAACGGCTGCGCTCCCGCCATGTGCGGGCCGTAAACGTAACCCTGCAACTCCGTCCAATCCCTCTCGCGGTTCTGGTTCCGGAGGAAGTCGCGAATGTCGTTCTTGCGGGCGGGCAGTGTGGCGGGAATTAGCCCTCGCTCCACGGCGACTGAATGAAACAGTTCGTCGTATCGAACGATCGTGTTATCAAAATCGACGCCGAGGACCATGGTATCTTCACGAATCGCCGCGATGCCCCGGCGCTACTTTACTTTCAACTGCTGCATCCGCTTGATGTTGGAATATATCGGGTTGGTGAACGGGTCTTTGATCAGGCCGCGGCGATACGCATCGGCGATGTCCTTGATCGCATCCTCAATCGTGTAACGGGTTTCAAAACCGAGCACGCGTTTCACTTTCTCCGAATTGACGTGATACGAGCGGTTGTCATCCGAGGGCGTGTATTCCAGTTCGATGTTGGGATCGCCAAGCGTTTCGCGCACGAGTTTGGCGATGTCCTCCACGGAACGATTTTGGAAACCGACGTTGAAGGCTTCACAATCAATCTTCGCCCCCGGCGCTTCCAGGAAAGTGTGATACGCACGCACCATATCTTTGATGTGCAAGTTGGGCCGGAGTTGTTTGCCGCCGAAGATGCGGATCTTGTGATTCACCAGCGCATGGATGGTCAGAATGTTGACGGTCAAGTCAAGGCGCAGACGCGGCGCGTAACCACAGACCGTTGAGGGACGGACGATGACGCGCTCCATGCCGTTGACCTTCGAATGCGCGAGCAAATCCCTTTCGCAATCGAGTTTGAACCGGGAGTAGTCCGTCAGCGGCTTCGGTTCGGCGTCTTCGCGCACGTCAGGCTCTTCTTTCACGCCGTAAATACTCGATGAACTGGCGTAGATGAACCGCCGCACGCCCTGGTCAATGGCGCCCTGAAGCAAGCCGGCAAATGCGTCGTAGTTGATCGATTTGCCGAGCTTGAGATCCAGCTCGAAGCTCGGATCGTTGGAGATGCAGGCCAGATGAATCACCGCGTCCACGCCTTTCAACTCCTGTTTCAACCGCGCGCTGTCTCGAATGTCCAACTCCAAAAGCTCAAGTTGCGGATGACGATTGCATTCGCCAAAGACTTCGCGTCCATACCAAAAGAGATCGACCACTTTGACGCGGTAGCCCTGCTGCAGAAGATCCGGCACCAACGCGCTGCCGACATACCCCGCTCCGCCGGTGACCAGAATCGAACCAAACCCGTTCGGATTGTTGCTGCTCATAGATTGCGACTTCAAGGCGGGACAGCTTATTGGCGGGTCGGCTTTAGTCAATTCGTTTGTCCCGCCTCGCAGGACGGACGCCTGGTGAAAGGCGAAGCGCGCGGAGCACAGAGAATCATTTCATCAGCGAGGTGATGTGGCGGAAAAGGTTGGTCGGTTCGATGAAACTGCGATTACCCATGATGGTGCAGGCTTCGGCGCCGACCACATTGGCGATGAACCCCAGCACCAGGGGCGGAGCGTCGAGCGCGACGCAGGGGGCCGTGATCGCGAGCACGGCGTCACCGGCACCGACGCGGTCCACCACGCGGATGGCGAAGGCCGGCACCTGGACGATTCCCTGCGCGCGATCATGAATCAATACGCCGTAACTGCCTTGAGTGACCAGCAGCTTCCGGCTCCTGACTCTGCCGGCGAGTTGTTGGACAAGATGGTCCAGATTCGCCGTCAACTGCCGGGCATCGAGCCGCAATTCCATCTCGCCGATGGTGACATAGTCGGCGCGCGAATATTTCGAAATGGTGTTGAACCCCCGGTTGCCGGCGTTGGTTTGTGTGGTCACCGCGAGGAACTTGGCCTTTTCCGACACGAGCCGTTTGACCTGTTCGGTGATCAACTCATGCCCGTAGTCGGCCAGGATTACCACATCATACCGGGGCAGGAGCTGCTCCAAGCGCTGGCAGAACTCAAGCTCGACCGCGGCTGGTAACTCCTCATCGCGCATGACGTAAACTTCAAACAATTTGCCGCCAGGGTATTCCTGGAGGAACCGTTGCTTGATGATGGTCGGGTAGCCAGGCAGCCAGACAAAATGGCAGGCCACATTGCTGTTCAAGTTGGCGCGGATGAAATCCTCGCAGGAGTTCATATCGCCGAGCGCGCTCAACACGGCCACTTCGTCGCAGAAGTTGGACACGTGGTTGGCGATGGCCAGCACGCCCCCGGTGTATTGCTCCGTGCGGTCGTGTTGCGCGGCAAGGATCGAGTCCTTCCCGGATTTGCCCAGAACGGTGCAGAACTGGTACTGATCGATGATGGTCTCGCCGAGGACCAGGACCTTGAGTTTGCGGATGGCTTGGAGGTGGCCGAAGACTTCTTCGGGGGTGTGCTGATTGCGGAATTGCTCTAGGAAGGTCTTGGTTTCCGGCGTGAAGACTTCCATGAAGCGGTTGATGAGCGTGGACGCGCTATAGGTCTCTTCATCCGTGTAAACGAGCTTGCCGCCCACGCCGATGATGGCTTGCTCCTCCCGTTCGATGGCGTCGGAATGGTCGCGCTTGCCCGATTCACGAACCAGCCCTTTCACGAAGAGGCTGGGTTTGAGCAACTGAATTGTTTCAACGGCGGTCGGCCATTCGTTGATGGCCACGTAATCCACGCAGGCCAGCGAGGCCAGGGCCTCCGCCCGCAGTTTCTCAGGAAAAGCGGGGCGATGTGGTCCCTTGCGCACAAAGCTGTCCGGAGTCAGCGTCACGACCAGCACGTCGCCCAGCTTGCGCGCCGCCTCCAGGTGTTTGATATGCCCGATGTGAAGCAGATCGAAAACTCCATGGCAGTGGACGATACTTTTCCCCTGCTCCCGAAGCGATACCAGGGTTTTGGCGAGGTCTCCCAGTCGCTTGACTTTATTGCTGGTCATTTCCATTTCGTTTTACTTTGTCCATACCGCTTCCACCGTCGGGCTGGGTTCATTTAAGACATGGAGCGCATTAGCGCCAAGTACAAAGCAATATCGGCGGAAAAGTTTGCAGTTGGCGGTGAATGTTTTGTCGGTATGCTTGGGGCGTTGTTGGTTTAGCACCAATTCTTTATGCGCACCAATGAGAACCGAACCACGCCGGCCAGTTCTGTCCGGCGCGATTTTTTTATCCTGTTGCTTGGTTTGATCGCGGTGTTGGTCGTGCTGTTCCATAAGAGCTTTCAATCGGGGCAGGTGATTTTCAGCAACGACGGTCCCTTGGGCGCGCTTGTTTCACAGTCGGACGTCACCCTGAACAATCTTGATTGCGTCTGGCAACCATTGAACTGGCTGGGGACAGCGCAGCCGAGCGTTCCGCCCTCGCTGGTTACTTTGATTCTTCTGCTCACCGGCCCGATCCTTTACTCGAAAATCATCGTCCCAATTTGTCTTTTGGTCCTGGGATTGTGCGCCTGGTTTTATTTTCGGCAGATGCGGTTCAATGCCACGGTTTGCGTCATCGGCGGCCTCGCGGCGGCGCTCAACATGAATTATTTTACCAGCGCCTGCTGGGGACAGATTTCGCGACCGCTGACCTTGGGGGCCGCGTTTCTCGCCCTGGCGGCGTTGCAAGATAATTCGTCCAAATATCGCTGGGTCAAAGCTCTGCTGGCCGGCATGGCGGTGGGCTTCAGTATCATGGATAGCTTCGACATCGGTGCCATCTTCAGCGTCTTCATCGCGGCGTTCGCGCTTTTTCAGGCATTGTTTGGCGAAGGTTCACTCGCTAAGAGATGGACTCAAGGCATTCTTCGCATCGTGCTGGTGGCCATTTTTGCCGCCTTGATTTCCGCGCAAACTTTGAGTTCGTTGGTGGGCACACAGATCAAAGGAGTGGCCGGCACAAAACAAGATGAACAGACCAAGGCCGAACGCTGGGATTGGGCCACACAATGGAGTCTGCCCAAGATCGAAACGCTCCAGTACCTCGTGCCCGGTTTGTTTGGATATCGCATGGACACGCCCGGAGGGGGCAATTACTGGGGCTCCATGGGACAGGATCCCGAATGGACGCGGTATCTGGATTCTGGTCGGCAAGGGCAGCCGCCAACTGGCCGAATGCTTCGTTTTACTGGTGGAAGTACGTACGGCGGGCTGGTTGTTTTGGTGCTGGCTCTTTGGGGTGTGCTCCAATCTTTCCGTAAGTCCAGTTCTCCTTTCAGCGTCAGCGAACGGAAATACATCTGGTTTTGGTCGGGCATGGCGGCGCTTTCGCTCTTGCTGGCCTTTGGCCGGTATGCGCCATTTTACAAGCTTTTCTACGCCTTACCGTATGCGTCAACGATTCGAAACCCGGCCAAGTTTTTGCACATTTTTGATTGGGCACTCCTGGTAGTTTTCGGCTACGGCTTGCAGGGATTCAGCCGCGTTTACCTGGAAAAAGCCCGGGCCGTTGTAAAGGGAGTGCAACCTCAAAACTGGTGGGCCAAGGTCAAAGCCGCCGACCCAAAATGGATCTTTGGCTCCATCATCACCTTGCTCGCCAGCGTGCTTGGTTGGCTGGTTTATGCCTCGTCGCGCACGAATCTGGAAAGTTACTTGCAGACCGTTGGTTTCGAACCCACGGGCGCAGCCGAAATGGCAAGGTTCAGCGTGAATCAAGTCGGCTGGTTCGTCCTGTTCCTGACGCTGACACTGGGTTTGGTCACCTGGATCATGAGTGGTCTGTTCGTCGGGGCACGCGCGAAATGGGCCGGAATTCTCCTGGGTCTGCTGCTGACGGTTGATCTGGCCCGCGCCAACGCGCCGTGGATTTTTTATTGGAACGCGGACGAGAAATACATCCAGGCTGGCAACAACGCCGTCATCGATTTTCTAAAGCAACGACCTTACGACCATCGCGTGGCGCTGCTGCCCTTCCAGTCTCCGCCGCAACTCTCCGCCATGCAGCAGGTTTATCAGATCGAATGGCTGCAACATCTCTTTCAGTACTACAAGATTCAGTCGCTGGACATCGTTCAGATGTCGCGCACGCCGGAAGACCTCGCGGCATTCGAAGGGGCTGTGCGGGCTCAAGGCACGCCGCTGACCCGACGTTGGGAGTTGACCAATACGCGCTACCTGCTCGGAGCTGCGGGTTTTCTCGATCCGCTGAATCAACAAATCGACCCGGCACAAAAGCGTTTCAAAATTCACACGCTTTTTAACTTTTATCAAACCGCTCAAGGCGGCCCCATCCTGGTGCAAACCAATGCCACCGGCCCATACGCTTTGATCGAATTTACCGGCGCGTTGCCGCGAGCAAAACTTTACGCGAACTGGCAGGTGAGCACCAACGACGAAGCAACCTTGAAACAACTGGCCAGCCCGACGTTTGATCCATCCCAAACGGTGCTCGTGGCCGACAAACTTCTGGCCATCAACTCTCCCGTTGCCACCAATCAAAACGCAGGCACGGTGGGATTTGTCAGCTACTCGCCCAAACATATTGTCCTACGCGCCAGGGCCGAAGTCCCATCGGTGCTCTTGTTAAACGATCACTTTGATCCGAACTGGCGCGTAGTCGTTGATTCCCAACCCGCCACCCTGCTGCGCTGCAATTACCTGATGCGCGGGGTTCAACTCGCGCCGGGTGAGCATCTGGTGGAATTTCGTTTCTCGTCCGGCGAGGGAAGTCTTTACCTCACGCTGGCAGCGATCCTCGCCGGCTTCGCCCTGCTGGCTTTCGTAATGCTGTCGCACAAGCGGGCGGCCGCGTGACGAATATGGCCCCATTGAATCCCGAAGGGGAAATTGTTTTCACGACACCGTGGTTTCAAATCCTCGCCAACCGTCCGGCGGGTTTTGACCAGCCACATTACTCGATCCAGGCGGTTGATGTCGTTGTCATTGTGGCGGTGAATTGTCAGGGAAAACTTTTGCTGGTGCGCCAGTTCCGACCGGCGGTTGATGCATTCACGCTCGAATTGCCAGCCGGCCACATCGAGCCGGGCGAAACTCCCGAAGACGCGGCGCGCAAGGAGTTGTGGGAGGAAACGGGCCACGAAGCTGGAACGTTGGAGTTGTTGACAAAGCTCTCGCCCTCCACCGCGCGTTTCACCAATCGGCTATGGTGTTTCTTCGCCGCCGACGTCAAGCCGGGTTCGCGCCCGGACTTGAAACGCGAGGCCGGAATCGAACCGGTCTTTTTTGAGAAGCCTTTGCCATCGCTCCTGACCGAAAAGGAATTCTTGAGCGCACCCAGTCATGCGGCTTTGTTTGCTGCCGTGCTGCGAGGGAAACTGAAAGTCTGACCGTGCCGGAACATTTTCGGGCGAGACCGGGCGTCACCACAGAAATGCCCGGAGTCCCAACAGCGTCTTGCAGGGCCTTGCCGCCACCGTATCCATGAATCCGGTACTCACAAACTTTGTCGCATACGCGACAAAGTTTGGGAGACGATCCCCGGCCAGTCTTATGGGGAGGGCAAGCGTTGAACGAACTTTGTTTCCGAGCGGCAGTTGCAGTCGCCGCGGCCACTCCCACTCGCAAGCCGCGCCCAACCTTACCACCGCTTCCCGTTTTCCCCGCGCTGCGATTCACAGAGTCCCGCTCCAATTCCGAATCCCAAATGGATTCAAGTCTGTTCAATCGGTTGATTCTGTCTCATTTTATCTGAGCTGTGAGCGACCCTTTGCCATCTTCAAACAATCCGCTGCCGGCGACGCCGCATCGCCGTCGCCCGCGTTATGCCGGCAAAAATCCGCGCCGGTTCGGCGACAAATACAAGGAGCATGACCCGCAGCGTTACGGCGAAACCGTCGCGAAAGTGCTCGCGTCCGGCAAGACGCCCGCCGGCACACACCGGCCCGTCATGGTCGCAGAAATTCTCGAAGTCCTCGCGCCCAAACCCGGTGAAGTGGCGGTGGATGGCACGCTTGGATACGGCGGTCATGCCGAGGAAATCCTCGCGCGCCTCCAGCCCGGTGGGCGAATGCTCGGCCTCGATACCGATCCGATCGAATTACCGAGGACGGAGGCCCGCCTGCGGGCCGCCGGTTTTGGGTCGGAGATTCTCACCGTCCTGCGCAGCAACTTCGCCGGTTTGCCACAGGCGCTGGCCCGAGCCGCATTACCTGGCGCGGATTGCATCCTTGCTGACCTCGGCGTTTCATCCATGCAACTCGATGATCCGTCGCGCGGCTTCTCGGCGAAGTCCGATGGGCCGCTCGATATGCGGATGAATCCGCAACGCGGCTTTCCGGCATCGGTGTGGCTGGAAAAGATTTCACCCGATGCACTCGCCCAGTTACTCCGGGAAAACGCCGATGAACCCCGCGCCAGCGAACTGGCTGTCGTCCTTGCGAAAGGCCGCTTTGCCACGACCAAAGCGTTGACCAAAGCCATCCGTGCCACCTTGCGGCGGGTGAACAAGGAAGAGGTTGAACTCACCGTGCGCCGTGTGTTTCAAGCTTTGCGAATTGCTGTGAATGACGAATTCTCCGCGTTGGATATGTTTTTGCGTCATTTGCCTGCGTGCCTGAATCCGGGCGGCCGCGTGACGATTCTCACGTTCCATTCCGGTGAGGATCGACGCGTGAAAAAGGCGTTTGCGGCCGGTTTGCGTGACCAGCTCTACGCGGACATCGCTCGCGAAATCGTTCGTCCCACGCCCGACGAGCGGCGCAACAATCCTCGCTCCTCACCCGCCAAACTTCGCTGGGCGCGAAAAGTTGAACGTTAGGGGATGTGGATGAATTCACGGCGCATGGTCATCGTGGGCGGTGGAGCGGCGGGATTTTTTGCCGCGCTGGCGTGCGTCGATTCCGGTTGCACGGATGAAATTGTCATCCTCGAAAAGACTTCCCAGTTTCTTTCCAAGGTCAAAATCTCCGGCGGTGGCCGGTGCAACGTCACGCACGCCTGCTTTAACGAACGCGAATTTGCCACGCGCTTTCCGCGCGGTGAGCGCGCATTGATCGCGCCATTCAAACAATTTCAGGCGCGCGACACGGTGGCGTGGTTCGCGGCGCGCGGTGTGAAGCTCAAGGCCGAGAGCGATGGGCGGATGTTTCCCACGACGGATTCGTCGCAGACCATCATTGATTGCCTGGTCAACGCAGCGCGCAGGGCGGGCGTGAAGCTGATGACGAATTGTGGCGTCGAGCGTGTCGCGCGCGCGGGACGTGGGTTTGAGGTGGCGCTGGCAACCGAGCGCGGCTCTCTGCTCCAGCGGGATGAGGTTGGCGTTCAAGCTTCAGCTTGTTCGGCTGACACGGTGAGGCGTGAACTCCAACGCGCGGAGGGGGAGACCGGCGCTCCCATTACTTGCGACCGGCTGCTTCTGGCGATTGGCGGATGCCGGACGCCGGCGCTGGGTCAATTGGCGGTCGCGCTGGGGCATACACTCGAACCGCCCGTGCCGTCGCTGTTCACGTTCCACATTGCCACACCGTGGTTGCGGGAATTGGCGGGAATTTCTGTGGAAACCGTTGAAGCCTCCGTTGCGGGCGCCGGATTATGCGAGCGTGGCGCGCTGCTGGTGACGCATTGGGGGTTGAGCGGGCCGGCGATTCTGCGTTTGTCGGCGTGGGGCGCGCGCGCGTTGCACAAAACGGATTATTGCTTCGCGCTTCACGTCAATTGGTTGCCGCACCTGAACGCGGAGAAACTCGCGGCGGAATTTCAGGCGCGTCGGCGCTTGCAACCGGCGCGCCTCATCGTGAATTCACCCATCGCACCATTGCCCGCGCGGCTTTGGGAACATCTGGTTCTCGCCTCTGGAGTGGCGCGCGGGACGCGATGGTCGGCACTCTCACGTTCAGCGCAACACCAACTCATTGAACAATTGCGCCGCACGGAATTCCCAGTTACCGGAAAAAGCCTGAACAAGGATGAGTTCGTGACCTGCGGCGGCGTCCGGTTGAGCGAGGTGAATTTCAAGACGATGGAGAGCCGCATCTGTCCCGGTCTTTTTTTCGCCGGCGAAGTGCTGGATATTGACGGCCTTACAGGCGGCTTCAACTTTCAGGCGGCCTGGACGACGGGCTGGATTGCCGGACGAGCGATGGCGCGGAGTTGTTGATCAAGCGCGGCTGCGCCGCGCGTTCAAAAATGTCGGGCCGCGAGCCAGCCGCCGACGTAAGGAGAACTCCACGGTTTGTTGCCGGGCATCGTGCTCGCGTCGCTGCGCCGCGCGGACAGCCTTGTCCGCAAGTTCGCGAAGCCGTGAAAGAAACGCGCGGACAAGGCTGTCCGCGCTCCGGCGACGTGGATAGGCGGATTCCCTGGCAAATCAAAACCTCCCGTCCGCGTCGTTACCTTGGCGCACTTCTGTAACGGGCCGTCAGACCTTGCCGACACGCGCCGGGGTTGGTCTGATATTCTCCTTCAACGGCGCGCGCGCGGCTTTTTCGAATTCAAGGATGCGGCGTTGGAGTTGATCCACTACGCCGAGCAAACGGGCGTTCGCCTGTTCGACGGCCTGGTTCGACGCGGACTGTCCGCCGTCCGACAGGGCGCGGCTGCTCGCCATCGTCAGTAAGCTAGGACGCACAGAGGACAATTCGGCGAGACGATGGGCGACCCGCCATTGGAAGTAGGAAATGAACAGCAGGGCGATGAATACGAGCGCCACGAACGCGCCCGCCACCACCAGTACGACATGATTCATTCTTTGCATGGCCGCCAATTCACCGGCACGCTGGGTGTTCAAGGATTCTTCCAGGAGTTGGAACCGCGCCGTCATGTCTTCAATCGCGCGCCGGACCGCCGCCTGCGCGTCCTGCTGGCTGCGTTCGAGGGCAAGTTGCGTGGCCTGGATTTCCTGTTGCAACTGAAAATAGGCTCGCTGCACGTCCGCGACGCCAACATCGGTTGTGGTCGGTTGGGGAATTTGAGCGGCCGGCGTATCATCGGCAAACGCAAGGTTGGCACCGAGGGAACAAAGCGCACCGATGAAAAGGAATTTCAAAAGCGGCGCGCGTTTCATGGTGAACCGGGCACCAGGCTGATGCGTCACGCCCGTCCTGTCAAGCGTAGCGCGCGCAGGACAGTGTATTTATCTGGTCACGATTGAATGAGTTGCCATTTGGCGGCCAAACGAGGTAAGAGAACTCGTGTGACCACGAACCCCCCGGGCAACTTTGGAGTGAAACGACCCGCGTTGTTGATGGTCTTTTTGGCACTGACTCAAATCTCTTTTGCGGAGGAGAATTTCCAGGTTCTGCCCTGGAGGACCAACCGGCCGATTGTCCAAATCACGAAGGAACTCTACAAAAAACGTCCCCAACCGGGCGCGGCGGCCTTGGTGTCGGTGTGTTACGTCGGGCCGAAGCTGGAGCGGATGGAAATCCACGCGCTGGAGGTTCGGGACGACGTGCCGAGCGAGCCGAGGCGGCGTTTTTCCACGGACAATGGACGGACCTGGTCGGCCTTTGAACCGCAACCCCCCACGCTCAGTTATCCGAACAAGGTTGAGGTCTGGGAAGGCGGTGGCGCAAAGCTGTACGATTCGAAGGCAAGAGTGTTGGTCGAGGTTTGGTTGCGGCAGATTGCGGTGCAGGGACGGTACAACTGCTTTACCTACTACCGGCTGTCGCGCGACCACGGCAAGACTTGGAGTGTGCCGAAACAACTGCGGTATGAGGATGGTGCGGACTTCGACCCTGCCGACCCGCTTCGGCCGGATTTCCTCCAGCGCAATCAAGCATACTTCGGCAGCCACATCCTTCCGCTCAGCAACGGCACCCTCATTCTCTGCGTCGCGCACGCCAATGCTCCCGGTGATCCGGCCAACGACAAACGCGCCTGGCGGATGGGCTCGTTGTGCTTCATCGGCAAGTGGAATGCCCGCGCACAAGATTACCAATGGACGCCGGGCAAGCGGGTTGAAATTGCGCCAACGATTTCGTCGCGTGGTTTAATGGAGCCGGAAGTCGCGGAGTTGAACGACCATCGCGTCCTCGTTATCTGGCGTGGCTCGAACACGGCACAAACTCCGGGACGCAAATGGTTCAGCACGTCTTCCGACGGCGGCAAGACCTTGAGCAAAGTGCAGGAGTTGAAATACGACGACGGCTCACGCTTTTACTCACCTTCCTCCTACCACCGCATGATCCGTCACAGTGTGACCGGGAAACTGTATTGGATCGGCAACATCTCCGCCGTGCCGCCCAACGGCAACTCGCCGCGTTATCCGCTCGTGATCGCTGAAGTTGACGAAAAAATTCCTGCCCTCAAACGCGCCACCGTCACCGCCATCGATGATCGCCAGCCCGGCCAAGGCGACGCGATTCAATTCTCGAACTTTTCATTGCTGGAGGACCGTGAGTCTCACAAACTGGAATGTTACCTGACGCTGTATGGCGAAAATGCCACCAACATTTTCAGCGCCGACAATTACAAGTACACGCTGACCTTTAATTGAAATCTGTCTGGCGCCATCCTCGTCCACTCACCTGAAGGGATTGCCAGACCAAAACAAATCGTCAATTCCCGGTACGGCGCCACTTTAATACACCCCCTCCACAATATTCTTCTCCATCGCGCCGAAGGGGCGGACTTCGGCCACGCCGTCCCAGGGGTAGGGCGCGCGCGGTTCGCGGCGGATGGCTTCATCGCGTTCGAGAAAGCGCGGCATGAAAAATTCCTTCGTCATGGTCGTCAGTTCCACACGGCCCCATTCGCCGTAGCCGACGAGCTGACTGGTTTGCTGCGGGTTCACGACCCGGAGCACGGCGCGCGGTTGCGGAGCGTAGTAGGTGATGGAGAATTTGTCTTCCGGCTTCAATGGCACGCTCGCGGCCAATCCCATCAATGTGTTGCCGTAAGTGGGATAAAATCCGATGCGACCTTCCAGCACCTCCTCGACGATGAAGCGGACGTATTGCGGGGCCATGGTCGTGCCGCCGCAAAAGACGCCGCGGATGCCCGCTTCCCAAAGATCGATTTTTTCCGCGAGCGCTTCAAGCAACTTGGGCGTTGTGAAAAGCCCGCTGATTTTACGGTGTTTCAAAATCGTCACCGCCTGATCAACGACGTGTTCCATGTAGGCTTTGGCCTGATCGAATTGTTTGGCACTGATGATCTTCTTCACCCAACGCGGGTCGAGGTCGATGAAGTAACAGGAGCTGCCGCGAACGTTGGCAAGGTGCTCGATGGCGAGGCGCAATCGGCGCGGGCCGGTTGGGCCGACCATGAGCCAGGCCTGACCGCGCGGGAAATGTGTGTCGGAAATCTTTTCGGAGAACTCACTGTAATCGACTTTGTAATCGTCCCAGCCGATGCGTTGCTTGGGCATGCCGGTCGTGCCGCCGGTCTCAAAAATATTGAATGGGCGACCCTTGAGCTTTGCCGGCACCCAGACTTCGGGCTGCAAGTCGCGCAGGGTCTCGTCCTGAAAGTGCGGGAACTTCGCGATGAGATCGGTGAAGGCATTCACTTCCTTGCGCGGGTCGAAATTTTTCTTCGCCCAATCGAGCCAGAACGGGCAGCCGGTTTCCGGCGAGAAATGCCACGCGATGATTTCGCGCAAGTGAGCGTCGAGTTGAGTTTGAGCGGATTTGATTTCGGATTCAGTGATGGGCATAATTCAATTTCAAATTTCACTTTTTGGGCAGGCCAAGACTCAGGCGGACTTCGGCGCGAATGGAGCGGCACGCTTTCAGCGCTGCCCGCGCATCCGCCCGCGTCGCGACGTGTCCGGGGTAACGGAACTTTACAGCGTAATTTGTCAAGTTGCCAAGCGTCGTGTGGAAAGCGGCCCAAAGCGGATGGCGAACTAATAATTGATTCAGCAGGACTTGAAGGTCGTGGGTCTTGATGACGGGCGCTCCGTCTTCAACCATCCGCGCCTTGAGATATTTTTCGACGCATTGCTGGCAATGAAATCCAATCGAGTTGGCGGTCGGTTTCCGGGTGCGACTCCGCAACGCCAGGCCGGCGATCGTGTAATCTTCCTCGGCGGTGGCCACCCACTCCTCCGTATCAGGCTTCATACATCACCTTGCCGCGCGTCAGCACTTCGCGTGTGAAGTAATCCGTCTTCCGCGCACGAGCGGGACTCCAAACCAGCAGGTCCATCGGAAATGGCGCTCCCACCTGCCCGCGAATTTTTCCCATCATCTGGATGTCGCGTCCCCGGAAAGGCATGACCACCGCCAGGTCCACATCGGAATCCAGTGTTGGTTTGCCATACGCATACGAACCAAACAGGATAATTTTCTTCGGACGAAACTCACGTGCCACCACGCGGCAATAGCGTTCGATTTGATTGCGGCCCACGCGCCGGGTGCCGTTCCAAAGTGGGCCAGGCACTTCTGGATGCCACAGCCGGATGGGTGCCTGTCCGTTTGTGGGTCGTTTGGCTTGTTTTCGGCCTTTGCGGTTCATCGAATCTTCAATTCCAGTTTCACGCGGCGATGCTCACGGCTCAAGTTGTTCTTTCGGCTCAGGTAGAATGAAGGTTGCCGCGAGCGCAATGATGAAAACGGACGTGCCGACGATGCCAGCGGCCACGGCAACGGAATCGAACGTGCTCTTCGCGCCAATCATGGGCGCGATCCAATTCGCTGTGACGAACGCGGCGAAGGTCCCGACCATGCGCCCGCCGACGTTCGTCGCGAAACTACCACCCGTGCCGCGCAGGTGGAGCGGGAAGACTTTCGGCAGGTATTCGCCAAAGTAGCTGAACTGGGCCACGACCATCAGGCCGCAGAAGAAAATTCCCCACTGCATCGCGGCAGCGGATTGGTGGTAGAGCACCCAGTACGTGACCGGAAACAAAGCCAGCCCGGGCACGAGGAAGAGCCGCAGCAAATTCCGTCGCGTGATGGCCGCTAGCAACAGCACGGCCAGAAGAATTCGCCCGACCAGTCCGCCGGTCTCCTGGAAAAGCTGAATGGTGTTGCCACGCGTTTTGATGGCGGTGTCGAAGGGCTCCTGTAAATCGCGGTTGTCACCGAGCAGCTTCAAGATTTTCTCCCGCTCGACGACAGCCTTCCTTGCGTCGGGTCTGGACTCCGTCAACTGGACAAGATTCGTCTCCAATTGATTGAAGCGCGTTCCAAGCGTTGCGAGCAATTCCTTGTTGTCAGCCTTGCGCGCAGCGCGCTGGGCAATGCGTGTTTTCGCCCGTTGCGCCGCGAGTTCAGCAAGTCCGGGCACGTTTTTCTCCGCCTGCAGGAACGCCGGCATGACTGCGAGAAGGTTCGTGTTGAGTTGGATGGCCCCGACCTGGAGCGGTCGCAGCGCGTTGCGTTGCTCGGCAAGTTCCGGCAGTCCGGGGGCAATGCGTAACGGCGTGAGTTGCAGCGCGCCGAAGGCTGCCGCATACGCGCACGCGGAAAGCAGCGCGGTCACCAGCGTTACGCGGCGAAGTTCCGGTGCGAACAATTCGGCGAAGCTCGGACGTTTGAGCGTGCCGGCCCGGCGTCGTTCGCGCCAGATTTGCGATTCGGGTACGAACGGCAGGAGGAATGCAATCAGCAGCGCCGGTATCAATCCCGTGAACAAAGTGTAGCGCCACGCCGCGTGCGTGTTAAATACGTCCGGCAGCGGCAGCGCGGGCAATGTATTCGCGTGCGAAACCACCCAGACGTTGATGCCCGTCACCAATAGTCCGCCGACCGACGCGAACGCCTGCGTGCTGCCGATGACGATTTCTTTGCGTCGTTTATCGGGAAACAATTCTGCCAGCCACGTAATCGCCGCGACGAATTCGACGCACACGCCAATGAACGTGGTGCAGCGGAAGAATACGAACCAACCCAGGCTCGTGCTGAGCGCCGCCGCCACCGGCGAGAGCGAGTAAACAAAAATGCTCGCCGCCATGATCCGCTTGCGCCCGAAGCGGTCAATGAGCCAACCGCCGAGGAGGCCGAATACCCCGCCGCACAGCGCGGATAGCCAGAGCATGTTGCCCATCCATCTCGTGACGAGCGGATTATTGGCGGGCACTTGCAGCAATTCGGCGATGGCCGGCACGCCCACCAACGGCGTCATCAGCAGTTCGTAGGTGTCGAACAGAAAGCCGATGGCGGCAATGGCGATGATCAACCACTGCGTCAGCGTAAAGCGTGAACTGGACTCGGAGGACATATTCAGTCGGCTTTGATCAACTGGTTTGCTTGTCAGTCCAAACCGGTTATTTCCTATCGTCCGGTTTCTTCAAATCGACCTTGGGCACTTCGTCTTTGCCGGCGGCCGCGCGCGCGGCATCGTAGAACGCGTAAAGATGATCGTTCGAAGCAACATAGACGACGCCGTTCGCCACAACCGGCGTGGAATAAACCGGCGACCCTAAATTCACTTCACTCAGAACTTTCTTTTCCTTGCTGGCAGCCATCACCACAAAGTCACCGTCTTCATCGCCGCAATACACTTTGCCATCCGCGACCATCGTCGAACCCCACATGTGCGCCTTCATGTCATGCACCCAATAGACCTTGCCGGTCTCGGCATCGAGGCAATGGACGAAGCCGGAGAAATCGCCGACGAACAGCAGGCCCGTGTCCGGATCGATCGAAACGGTCGAGATGCTGCGATGAATTTTGTCGTAACTCCAGAGCCGGGCCGTCTTGGTGACATCGCCGGTCTTGGTGGCGTCGATGCAGGTCAGAATGCCCACGCCTTCACCGTGTTCGGGGTCCTGGCCGACGGCGACATAGACCCGGTTTTTGTAAAAGACCGGCGTCGCATTGATCTCGCTCACGCCTTCGGCAGCAGGATATTTGAATGTTTTCCGGTCGGGCGGATTGCAGTCGAACCACCATACTTTCTTGAGATACTCCGCGTCCTTGTCTTCATCGCGTTTGTATTCCGGCCCCGCCAATACCGGCACTATGGGCGCGCCCGTGCCCTTTTGCGGTTGCGCGTCGAACGCATAGCAAACGCCGTCACCGCCGCCGAATAAGACAAGCTGCTTGCCGTTGACTTTGCCGGTTGAAGGCGAACCCCATTGGCCGTGGAAAATCCGCGGGCCTATTCCAGCGTTGTCTTCCGCCGCAAGTTTCCCGGTTTTTTTGTTGAGCGCGATGAAACTCGGCGAATTGGGCGACGGAATGTTCACGTGCGACCAATCCTGACCGTTGGAGGTGCAGGCATAAACCAGGTCGTCCACAATCAGCAAGGAGCAGTTCGACGCGTTGTGTGGGAAAACCCCGAGGTCGTCCATCATGTCATAGACCCAGATGATGTCGGCGTCTTTCGGGCCGATCTTCGCCTTCGGTTTGCCGGGACCGACGACATATTGCGCTTCGTCCTGGAACGGGCCGTCGTTGCCGTTGGCCATGCCTTCGGTGTCGAGGCAGATGACTTCGCACCGGCTCGTCACAAGATAAACGCGATTGCCCTCGACGCACGGTGAAGACAGCAACCCCAAACCTTCCCAGTCGTTGACTTTGCCCGAGGCGAGTTTGGGCACGACCAGTTGCCAGAGAAAATCACCAGTCTTTTCGTCGAAACAAAGCAAGATGCTGCGATCCCCCTGGTGTTGCGGGTCGCGCGGGTTCTCGTTGTTGGTGCCGATGAAGACCTTGCCGCCAGCGACGACGACATTGCCGTAGGCTTGCGAACCGAGTTTGGCCACCCACTTGACGTTCTTGGTGGTACTCATGTCAATCTCCTCGGTGCCGGCCTTGGGTTTGCCGGGGTCGAAGCGATCGGGCAGACCTTTTGCGGGCGAATACATGTTGCGCCCCGGATCATTGCCGCCCCATCGCGGCCAATCGGCGGCGGAGGCGGAAAGTTCCAAACTCCAGGCACCAAGTATCAGAGAAGCACCAAGCGCCAGGCGCCAATGGCCATGCCTGATTCTTGATGATTGTCCCGCATGACAGGTTGGAGCCTGGATGCGCTCAGGCGTTTCATTGGAGTTGGAATCTGGAATTTTGATTTTCATTTCTTTGGTTCGTCTTTCATCACGTATACCTTCTGCGTTTCTGGTCTAGCCGGCAAGCCGCTGGCCACACGGATCAACCCGTCCACCGACAAGTCTTCATCCAGTTCCAGCCAGTGAATGCCATAGCCAGAAGGCGAGATCCGATAATTGCGCCTGGCCGCCTCGTTTGCATGAGTCAGTCGCTCGGAAACTGCTGCCACGGCAACCCGAAATACTTTACCGTCCACGCGCAACACCAGACTGCCGCCGTCAAACCCGACGCTTTCGACGTTGTGAAATTTCGTGTTCATGGTTATCCATGAATTCTTTGCCACTCGCTCACAATATAGTCAAAGTTTTCAAAAATGATCTGCCGAACTTGCCGACATACCTTGGCGTCATGTTGTAGGCAAACGCCTCCCGAATGTTAAACGCCTCCGGCTCGATCCAATATTTGCATTCTGCTTCTGCCTTCTCAGCGTGAATGTGCATCGGCTCACCGCGCTCGTTCGAGTAAAAGTGAAACCGCCAGCCGTTGATGAACAGAATTGCTGGCATGGTCGCGGTGGTTGTTTCAATTCGCCGTCACCTCCACATTGTCAATATAAACGCGCATGTCTTGCGGCGAGAAGCCGAACAATCCGGGGCAGCCGCTTTGATGCGCGTGTTTGTGCGGCGCTTCGAATGTCCATTTGTCAGGTTCAGGCTCGCCTTTTTTCCACGCCTTCGCACGCACCACACCGGAACCGTCGGCGACCGCGTCCACCCGCGTCTTCAAGTGATACCAGACGTTGGGCGACCAATCGAACGGCGTGCTGAACCGGAACAACTCGTCGTTGGAACTGATCTCCAGTTTTTTCTCGTTGCCCTTGAGCACAATTTTGTAGCGCTGATTGATCACGCCGACATCCGACATCTTGCGTTTGTTCCCTTCACTCATCACGTCGGCCTCAATCGTGTAATTCTGCAAGGCCGGATCGCCCATGAAAACCGTGGCGCGCTGAAAAAAACGGTTGTCGATGGTCTTGACCAGACACTTGTTGCCGTCCTTCTCACGCACATCGAACTTGAAGCGCGCGCCGATCCACGGCAACGGCGGATACGCGAAATGCGTCGCCGGCTCGATGTTGTTGGAAGTCACTTCGCTCAATTGAAACGATTCAAAGTCCTGCTTGATCGGCACCCCCGGCAAAACCCGACCGCGAATGTAACCCTTCAAACCGTCCAGCGACGCCTCGAAAGCGCCGGCCGACGCCTTCACGTCGGAAGCGGCGACGAAATTGCCCTCCGCATTGAACTCCCCCGCCAAAGAAGCGCGCACCTTGGCCGTGGGCGGAACATAGTGCGCCCATTTCACGGATTTCACGTCCTTGACTTCCTCAACCGTCAGTCCGTTGGCGTCGAGTTTGCGCACGCGAAACGACGCGACCTGTCCGGGCTTCAACAAGACTTCCGACGGAATCACTTGCAGTTGTTTGGCCGGACCAGGTGCCGGCCATTTCTCGTCGGCCATCTCGCGCGGCAGACCGGGATTATTTCCTTTCTTGCCGAAGCAATACAGTTTCTTGCTCGTCTGGACGTAGATTTTGCCGTTATAGAGCGTGGGAACCCCGAAGCAGCGCCCCTCCAGCGCCACATGAGAAAGAATCTGGCCGTCCGTGTCGCGGGGTTTGACGATGTAAAACGCGCCTCTGCCGCCGGCGGTTTCCTCGCTGGCTTGTTCGTTCTGACCGGGTTCGTTCAAGACCGGCACATACAATTTGCCATCGGCGTAAATCGGACACGCGTTGCGCTGCTCGATGCCGAGCTTGAGTTTCCAAAGAATCCTTCCGCTGTTCGCGTCGATGCAGGCGAGGTTGCCGACTTCGCTCGTGAGATAAACGCGGTCGCCAACGAGAATCGGCGAACTGGTGGAAGTGCGCAGTTCGTTATTCCAAAGTTCCACCTGCGAACGCTCCACAACGACCGGCCCGGCGACGGTATTCGTGGGGAAGACATGGGGAATTTTCATGGCGACCATCTGGCCTGGTTCGTACGGCGTGCCGTAAATGGCGATGATCTTGTCGTTGTGATGGACGAGCACCGAGGAATTGATGCCGGCTTTGAAAAGCGGGATGCGCCAGATGGGATCGCCCGTGCGCGCGTTCACGCACACGATGCTGCCGTCGCCAGTGGAAGTGTAAAACACGCGCCGGCCTTCGAGCCAGCCGAGCACTGGCAGCGAAAACGAATTGTCATGTGGACGATCACCTGGCGACGACGCCCAGACCAGTTCACCAGTCTTTTTGTCGAAGGCGTAAAAGCGGTCACCGCCCGGTCCCTGCGCGCCCCAGTTCGCCGTGATACCGCGTGTGATGAGCAGGTCTTTATCAATCAACGGGGACGCCGTGCGACCATTCGGAAATGTCAACCGGCCGTAAAGCTCCATCATCGACATGTCCCATATTTTTTTGCCGTCGGGCGTGAAACCAGCGAGAATTCCTTGCGTTCCTTGCATGTAAACATTGCCGGTTTCAGGATCGATCGTCGGACTCGAGGTTGCGTAACGGTGATAAATGATGTCGCTCAAAAAATCGCTGTAGCCCTGCTGCCACAGTTTCTTGCCGGTTTCAGCGTCGAAGCACGCGAGCACCTCCTGCAAATCCGGGCCGTCGCCCACATAGCCCATGATGTACAGCCGGCCGTTCGCGATCACCGGCGCGGACTGACCGGGCAGGTCGGCGATCCAGAGTGGTTTCCCGACGTCGATTGTATCCGGCAGATTTTTTTCGTTCGAGGTGCCGTTTTGATTGGGCCCGCGCCAACTGAGCCAGCCCTGCACCGGTGCGGCTGAAGTTTGGGAAGGAATGGCAGGTCCGCCAGCGAGGAAAAGACCCAGCGCGCTTAAGACAGTTGAAAGTTTCATGGTTGCACTCCGGTTCGTAAACAGCAGCCACGCTCAACGCGCGCTGCTGGTTTTCTCCCCAGACGGCTGACACTATTCTGCAGGTCTGAAAAGTTTGCAATGACAATAATACTTATACGTATAAAATGCTGACAACGTTCAAATTTAATCATGCCGTCAACCAACCGAGCTTCTGCGTCGCCCATTGATTCGCCCGATCGCCGGCGGCTGCCGCTCCTGCTCCGCCGCGCCTGGTATGGCTTGAACCAGGCGTTCCGACGCCGCATCGCGCACATTGGGGTGACCCCCGATCAGTTCACCGTCATGCGCACCTTGCTGGAAAATGAAGGCGTGACCCAGCGGGAACTGACCCAACTCATGACGAGCGATCCAAACACCGTCGCCTCGCTGCTCGAACGAATGGAGAAGGCCGGGTTGGTCGAGCGCCACCTCCACGAAAAAGACCGGCGGGCCCATCGCATCCACCTCAAACCGTCCGGCAAACGCAAATACGAAGCGGCGCGTGAAGTTGCACTGGCGCTGCAGACGGAGATTCTGACCAGGCTGCCAGAAGATCGACGAGAGGAATTCCTGGAGCATTTAACGATGGTGGCTGACGCATGTCGCGCCGTGGCGGGAAAATCTTCCAAGCGAACCCGCTGAGGGGGTTGCTTTGCCGCGTCCAACGCAACCAACCGCCAAACCATTTCTTCACCAACGGGATCAACCGGGTGCGATTCCAGGCGTCGCCGCCCTGCTGACTCCCATCAGTCTGGATCGGGTAAGGATGTTCATCCGTGCCGCTGGAATAGAAACTCCGTCTGGACTTTGATCGTTTTGCCGTCCATTTCCATCACAGGATACGCGAGGAAGTTGATCGGTCCGGAAGCGGGTTGCGGATCGACGATCAGGTCGCGGCCTTTGCTCAACTCGAACCGATTCGCCGGATGATGACCAAAGTAATAATCCGCCAGGCTCGAATTCTTATCGGCCTCGCTGATGTCCACGGGCACCCACTTGCCGTCGGCGAAAAATTCCGCCCAACAGTGGTAACCATCAATCCCGCCGTCATTCCGCTCCGAGGGAATGGCAGCGCCAATGGCAAATCGGGCCGGGATGCCAACCTCGCGCGCCAGCGCGATGAAGTAGGCGTGGAAGTCCGAGCAATTGCCGGTGCGCGCGTCACAGGCGTACACGGCGTCACCGCGGCCCCAGCCAGGACCATATTTGGCGTAGCGCAGTTTTTCGATCACGTGGTCGTACAGCGCACGGGCGCGAGCCAGATCGGCGGTTTTGCCGCGCGTGACTTGCTGCGCGATGCTGCGGAAGGTTTCATTGGTCGGCACGAGACGCTCGGGGTTCAGATATTTTTGCGTCATTGGCTCCCGAACCGCATATTCCGATTTCTCGAAGCGTTTGACGTGGTACCGGACTTCGATGGTCTTGCCGCTGTCCGCCGGGCCGGCGTTCAGAAAAAGAACCTTGTTCCCGTATTTGCGCTCATCCAGCTCGCGCCACTGTTCGGGCGCGGTGATGTTTTTGACTTCGACGCGCTGAAACGTGTCCGACGTGGCCAATGGCAGCCAGAGCCGCGCAGCGTTGGTGATCGCCGGCAATTTCACCCGGTAAACGAACTCAAACTCATCGGTGCCGTTGATGACGCCCAGCAGACGCCGGGACGCATTCTTGGCCGCGACTTTGCGCCAGGTGCCGTTTCGCTTTTGTTCCCAAAGGTAAAGCGGTTGCCCATTGATTTTGTGGACGCTGGTTTCCGTGACCGTCATCGCGCCGGGCGGACCTTTCAGGAAGAAGTCCACGTCGTAAACGGGTCCGTCAGTCCCGACGAGGTCCACGCACGCGAAGCTGACGCCGTCGCCGAGATCGGACAAATACTCGAGATGGACGCGCACGATTTGGAGGTTTAGCTCCTTTTTATTGTGTTGAAGTTTGAAGTAGCCACCGCTCGCCTTTGATTGCTCGGCGATGTGTTTCTCGATCCCGGCCGCGATGTCGTCAATCGTGACGGCGGGCTTGGTGGTCTTCTGCGCCGCCAAGGCCGTGCAAAACGGCATCAGCGCAGCAAGGCTCACCAACCACGCAAAAACAGAAGCGTGTCGTGCAGACATTGTTGGAGCTCCCCGGCGTGACGAATCGTCGAACGATGCGTCGCCCCGTCTGGTTCAGTGGTTAGGGCTTGGAGGAAGGCGCGTTGGTCCCCGGATGCTCCGCTTTCGGATGCTCCTTGCTGGGATGTTCCTCCGTGTGCTTGCACGCGGAGAGCGCCAGCGTTGAAATAAAACACAATACCAGCAGCCACGACCATTTCTGGAGGGTTTGATTTTTCATAGTTTCAGCAATTCCAATCTCTACATGGTTTACGCTTTCCGACAGATTAAATGCCTCACGCCAGTCGAACATTCCACAAAAAAACTCTCCGGCTCCCCGAATCGAAGCGCAGCTTTTCCGCAGGTACGACTGCAGAATCGGCTGGCCAAACCCTTGCAGACGCCATTCGCGCTTTCGACGTCGGCAACAAAAGAATCGGCTGTGAAGAAAAGAGTGGCCCTAAAATCACACCTTCAGCCAGTTCAAGATTCGATAAACCACGCTGCTTATTTCCCACTCACATCCACACAAACCAAATCGCCCCTGGCGTTGCGGCAATAAATTTTCCCATTCGAAAGGACGGGCGTCGTCCAGCACTTGCCGCCGAGCACTTGTGCTCGGGAAATCGGTTTGAAACCAGCGGGCGACGCTGCGGCCACCACCAACATTCCCTTTTCGCTCAGCACAATCAGTTTGCCATCCGCCGCCATCAACGAGCCTTTGCCCAAACCGCCTTCGGTCCATTTGACGGCGCCGTTCGATCCATCCAGACATTTCAGGTCCGCTTCATCGAAGCCGTAGATGTTGCCCGCGATCAAAACAGAACTGTTGAAATGGTTGCGCATGTTTTTGTTTTGCCAGACCACGGACGGCTTGTTGCCGCTCACCTTCAACAGGGCGCAGCCTTCATTGTAACCGGAGGAAATAAAAATGTTGTCGCCGTTGATAATTGGGTCGGCGGCATTGACACCGTATTTGGTTTTCCACGGAAACGTCCACAGCAGTTTGCCATCCGCCACCGACACAGCTTCGAGCTCCGTCGTGGAGAACAAAGCCACCGCTAGTTGCGAGCCTTGATTGACCGGCACGGGCGTCGAGTACCCGGCGGATTCTTTGCCGGAGGTCCAAACAACTTTGCCGGTCGTCTTGTTCACCGCGGAACCGGCGACGCCGGCATTGATGATCAACAAATCCCCTTCCACCAGCACCGAACTCGAAAGTCCCCACTCCGGAATTTTCAGGCCCAGCTCGTCGTGAACGTTTTTCGACCAGATTACGTTGCCGGTCTCGGCGTCGAAGGCGAACAAATGACCTTTGCGGCTGAACGTATAAACCTGCTTGCCGTCCACCGTGGGCGTGGCGTTCGGTCCGCCTTCATAAACGTGCGGATCAATCGGGCAGGGATAAGAATGTTTCCAGCGGAGTTCGCCAGTGTTGGCGTCAAAACAAAAAACCGTTTCCGTGTCCTTCTCATTGCCCATCGTATAGACGCGACCATTGCTGACCGACATCGATGAAAAGCCGATGCCGACGGCGGCTTTCCAAAGTTGCTTCGGCCCTTCCTTCGGCCACGTCGTCTGCCAGCCGCTTTCCTTGGAAATGCCGTCGAGGTCCGGCCCGCGCCAGCGATACCAGTCCAGCGCTTCGGCTGCGAATGTCGAGAGCGCGAACAACACGGGCAACACAAGCAGCGAGTGAGTTTTCATGTCGCCAAGTTAACCAGTCAGCAAAGGCTGTCAACCGTGCGGACTAACCTTATAGGAGCGCGGCTGTGTCGAAGACCAGCCGCAGCAACTTCGCAACGAGTGGCCGTAGGAATGGACCTGATGCCGCCGGGCATTTCGACGTGCTGCGGCTGGCCGAGGACGACACAGCCGCGCTCCCACCATGTCGCTTCTCGACAAATCATTTCTTGAAGTTCAATCTGCCGACAATGGCAAACGATCCTGATGCGCCGTTCGATCAACTGTGGAAGGAATACGGCCTGGTGTTCCGCGACTTCGACGACCTCACGCTGGCCCGGTGGTTGTCGCAGACGTTGAGTCAATTGCAAGGGCGCGCGTGGCGGTTGTCGCATCCGTTGCTCGGCGCGTATCGGCTCGGCGCGCAACTGGCGCATGATCGGCAGGTGTGGTTGAAACGGCTGGTCACGTTGCCGCCCGCCTATCCGGAATCGTCATGTTGCCGCGCGCCGCTGCTGCCCCTGCTCACGCGCGACGTGCAGGAGTCGGGTCTGATCTGCGAGCATTGCAGCGCAACGCTTGTGCCCTTCGAGGAAATTCCCGCCGAGCTACGGCCCGAATTGCAATCGTGGGCGTCCAAGTATGCGCCGGTTCATGCCGTCGCGCACTGGGACGACCGGCAGCGCAAAAGCGCGGGCAATTACGATCGCGCATTTGAACAGGCAGCCAAGGAGGCCGAGAGTCTGCTGGTGTTTGCCGCGCGCGAGCTGCTGCCCAAGCTGGTCGAACATTATCCCGCCGTGGTGTGGGAAGACCAGGACGAGTGCCTCGATGTCCAGCCGGAAGATATTCAACTTTGAGCGGATGAAAGTTTTTATCCGTTGGGCGAAGCGAGCCGGTCTCATCGTGGTGGCGCTGCTTATGGCGCTGATCATTTTCAAAAACGACATCCTCAAGCCGGTCGCGGTCCGCCGGATTCGCGCTGAAACCGGGATGGAGGTGAAGATCGGCGCGTTTGACTTCGGGCTGCTTTCTCCGACCATCACAATCAAGAATCTCAAGCTCTACAATTCCGCGGAGTTTGGCGGTTCGGTTTTTTTGGACGTTCCGGAGTTTCACGTCGAGTACGACCGCCACGCGCTCGCCTTGCGCAGGCTGCACCTCTTGCTCCTGCGCTTCAACCTGGCCGAACTGCACTTGGTCAAGAACACCAGTGGCCAAACCAATGTGACAGCGTTGCTGGAACGAGTTGAAGCGCGTGCCGAACATCAACACAAGATCAGAATCGGTCGAACGAAATACGAGTTTGACGGCATTGACACTTTGGAACTGACGCTCGGTAAAGCGAGCTTCACCGATCTGGGCCACCCCGCCAAAAACCAGGAGCGGGACATCGGCTGGACGAACGAAGTGGTCACCGACGTGAAATCGGTGGGCGACCTTTACGGCGGACTATTCCTGATCATGCTCAAACAGGGGCGCATCGATTTTCCAAGACACCCAAGTGAATTCACAAACGAAATCACGAATTCAATGCCGGAGCCGATTACAGTACCAGCAACGAATGAACCGGCTGGAAAATAAATTGGATGTGTCGTAAGGGGACCGTGCTCCCCCGAGTATTCTTTCACGTTCGGAGTTTATCCAAAATCACCCCTGCGCTACAGGCGGCTTCGTCAAATACCAAAATAAGCTTTTCAACTTCTACAGATGGCCACTTCATATCAGGCAGGAGTTTTGATGGCGTGGTTTGATAAGCAAGTATCTGCTCACCGCTAGGAATTTGTCGGACTTAGAATTGGGTTGCTGTGGCGGAGCCTTCTGGTGCCGTTCTGCGCCTGAGCAAAATTATTGTTACTCAACGCCACACCGTTTCCCTGCACTCTCGCAAGCGGTTCTTGACCGTTTTTCTCCCC
>JACQFP010000076.1 GCA_016200005.1 Verrucomicrobiota bacterium
ATGTAGCGGCCGGAATTCATGCGCCGGAAGCGTGCGCAGAGACACCTCAAATTTCAAATGCGTGACATCACTTTTCATGTGCAAGTCGCTCAGAAATAAACTGTAGCAAACAATGATTAGAACCTTAACCGGCCAGCCGTGAGGCAACATAAACTTGTCCGTGTGCCATAGGTGCTGCTTGAATAGCGCAATGTCTCGCGTCACTTTCCGCTGGCCAACGGAGCGTTGACCGCTAACTTGCTCCGCGTGTTGACTGCACCATTCCGGACTGTTGTGACACTTCCACTCATCGGCTGGATGGCGGCCATGAGCGGAATGGCTCAGCCGAACCAAGTCAGCCCCAAACACGATCCGTCTGACCTGCCGTTTCGCCGCGCACCGATGGGGTTGGCCAGCCGCAGCATCGTTGTCTCGGTTGCGACCAATCTGCATGTGGCGTTTGATGCCAAGCTGCTGCGAACGCACACGGTGTGGGAGGGCGAGAGCCTGAATCTCTTCGGCCCGCCTTACAATGACTCTGCCAATCGCTTTATCTGCGATTTTAGTGGCGCGCGGCTGTGGGGTAATCCACCGTTCCTCCCGTGGTCGGTTGGTGCAATTGCAAGAATTGATCAAAGTCACACTCCTGCGAGGGTGGACTTCAAAGGCATCAGCACCAAAGGCGGACGGACGACGTTTCTTTACGATGTCGCGCTCGGCACCGCGCAAATCGTTCGCGTTCACGAGACGCCAATGAGCGAGGTCGTTGAAGGGCGTCAAATTCTAGTGCGCCATTTCGACATGGCACCGTCCGACCGCGATCTCTGGCTGCTGGCGCATGCCGAGTTGGGCGAGGTTGGGGCTGCCGGTTGGCCTGCTGCGGCAATCATCAAGCGGAAGGATGATCTGTTGTTGGCGATTGCTCGCGGCGCGCGCGGGTTGGTTTGGCGTCCGACACAAGAGAACGTTCATTATCCGGTAACGGTGGATACGGAAAAAGGCGGCAAAGGTTCTGACAGCGCCGTTATCACCAACGCGGTCGAAGGCAATCAAGCGCAGCTATGTTTAAAGATTCCGGCACACACCTCGGCCATCGCCTTTGAAATCGCCAACCTGGTTTGTCAGTCGAATGACGAGGTTGCGAAATTGGTTCCCACGCTGGTTAATGTGCCAGTGAACCCACCACGCCTGCGATTTCTTACGAGCAGCGAAAAAGACCTCAAGGATGTGCCGCCGGCAATTTTTCACCCGGAAGCTTCCTTTGCGGACAAACCTGCCGGCGATGAGTTTTATCGCGTCGAACATCTTCCCATTCCGAAGGAAGTCAACTTGCGCGTCGGCGGACTGGATTTTTTGCCGAACGGGGATTTGGCCATCTGCACGTTGCCCGGCGAAGTCTGGATTGTTGAGAACCCCACTGGCCCGACGGCGCAAACCAAGTGGCGGCGTTTCGCGCGCGGCTTGAACGAGCCGATGGGATCGAAGGTCGTCAAGGGCCAAATCCACGTCACGCAGAAGTGTGAGTTGACCCGACTGATCGATACGGACGGCAACGGTGAGGCGGATCTCTTCGAGTGCCTCAATGATGATTGGGGTTACAATGGCAACTATCACTCGTTTGCCACCGGGCCGATCGTTGACAGCGCGGGAAATTTTTATGTGATGCTCACCGGCCATCGCGGCGTGTATGACGTGCCCTACTTGGGTTGGTGCGTGCGGGTGAAGCCACAAATGCAAAATGAAAAATTCAAAATGAAAAATGCGGACAGCAGGGGCGCGTTGCTCGCCGGTCGATTTGCGATGGAGGGTTATTGCTCAGGCTTCAGAATGGCCAACGGGCTGGGAGTTTATCAGGGCGACCTGTTTGCCACCGACAATCAAGGCGAATGGATTCCAGCCAACAAGTTAAATCATTTGCAGCCGGGAAAATTCTACGGACATCCGAGCGCGCGGCCTGCGCCCCTCGGACAGTTCAACGGCGACACCAACTTTGTGCCGCCGGCCGTCTGGTTTCCTTATACGTGGGTCAAATCGGCGAGCGACATCACAACGATCACCGACGAACACTTCGGCCCGTTCAAAGGACAGATGCTGGTCGGCGAATTTCAAAATGCGAATGTCGTCCGCGTGACGCTCGAAAAAGTGAATGGCCAGTGGCAGGGCACGGTGTTTCCGTTCGTGAAGGGTTTCAACTCCGGCGTGAACCGGCTGGCTTTTGGTCCGGACGGCAAACTCTACGCCGGCGGTTTGCGGATGGGCCATTGGGCGAGCATCGCGCCGAACCCAACTTCGCTCGACCGCGTGAGTTTCACCGGGCGGACACCATTCGAAATCAAAGAAGTCCACGCCACGCGCGACGGATTCGAGTTGAGCTTCACGCGACCCGTTGATGCCGCCACGGCGGGCAACGCGGAGAGTTACGACGCCGCGCAGTACGGTTATGTCTATCAAGGGAAACATGGCGCGCCTGAGAGCGACCACGACGCGAAAATTCCCGGCCCGCCGGTGCGCGTGACAAAAGCCGAGGTATCGACCGATCAGCTCAAAGTTCGATTGCGCACGGAGGGATGCTTGCCCGGCAAGGTCGTGATGGTGCGCGCGCTGGATGCGACGAGTGCGGATGGCCAGAAACTTTGGCACGACATGTTCCATTACACCTTGAATCAGATTCCGAAATGAAAAGGTGAACACCCTTACGGTCCGACAACTGACTCGCAGATGAGTCGTGCGGCTTGATTGCATTTGGTGTTTGGATTACCGGGCGATTGGTCGTGATCATCGATCGGACTGTCGTTCCACGAAACAATCAGGTCGAGGCTGGGAATGATCCACAACATGCGCTTGCCGCCGTGGCCACTGGCAACGTAAGTGTCCGGCGGCGCAACGGCGAAAAGTCGCTGGCCGCTTTTGTTCGTGCGATTGAGCCACCAGTTGAAGCTGTAAAAGCCCGGCCCAGCGGGCGTGATGTTTTTGCCGCCCCCAATCGAGCGTTGACCGGACAACATCTCCGCCTCCTTTCCGCTCGTGCGGGGCAGCGTGGCGGCGACCGGCGAATTGGTCATCACAACGAACGCCTTTTCGTTCAACAACGGTTTGTCGCGCCAACGACCTTGATGCAGGCAGAACAGGCCGAAGCGCGCGAAGTCGCGAACTGAAACGGCCAGCCGACCTTCACGCGGCTTGTTGAACGAAAATGAATCTTCAAACTGCAATGGCTCGGCGATGCGCGAGCGAAACACCTCGATACCCGGTTGATGAAATATTTTTTCCGTCAACGTGTCATAGTAGAGTGAGATCGCGAAGTCGTTATAGGACCAGGCCTCACCGGGTTTCTCGATTAGTCCGTAGCCGGAGGTTTGCGACGCGAGATGTCGCCAGGTGATGGCGGCATCCTTGCCGTCGTTAAGCGATTTGAGGCGCGGCTCAACGTCGGAAACTTTCGCGTCCACGCTGTCGAGTTTGCCTTCCTGGATGGCGATGAACAGGAGCGTGCTGATGACCGGCTTCATTGCGGAGGCGACATCGTAACTTTTGCTCTGATCGCCCCAGGAATAAACCATGTAACCGTGCCGCACCACGCAACCGCGTCCGCCGACGAGTTCCTTGAGCGCATCGAGTTTCACGCGGGACAATCCGACTTGCTCTGGCTGGCGGGTTTCCCAATGCGCGGTGGGATAGACGACTTTCTCCGGCGGTAGAACTTGGCCTTTTGCGAAAAGACAAAGCCCACAGAAAACTGAACCAGCGGTCAGAAGTGTCTTCATGGCGAAATGGTAGCAAGCAAACACGCAAGTCTGTCAGCGATAAAAAACTGAAACGACATCAAGGTCAGTCGAAGCTATTTAATTCTATCGGATGACCGACTGTAACCGCGACAAATACGGTTAGGGTGCGTCAACTGGACGAGACCTCCAGACCGTATTCATCGTCGGTCGGGATCGAGTTTCCTTTTTCTCACTTGCAGTTGTGCGATACAATGTGTCGCGACGGCTTGCATGCCGATTCCTGCTTCGCGAGAGAGAAGAGCCACATACCAGAGAATATCGGCGAATCTGTCTTGGAGTTCCGTCCGCTGTTCAAGCGTCAGACTGAATCTGCCGGAAGCAAATGCTTTGGCGAGCAGACCGCCAATCTTGCCCGTTTCTTCCTGAAGTCCAGAGACAGGAAATTTTATCCGGTCGCGATCATTGCGCAAAGCGAGTGGCACTTTGGCCGCGAGTGTTTGAAATTCTTCAAAGGTATTCATCGCGTTTCCATCGCTCTTTCCGAAACCGTGTAGCCGGCGACCGCGGCTTTGGACCGCAGCACATCCAAGTGTTCCAGGCAAAAGCGCGACCACGATTCGTAAGCGGACAAATCCTTGGCAGCTTCAGCAAGCGGAATGAACTCAGGCCCGAGGATGCCGCTGCGTCGGCCCGCAACATTCTCAGTGGCCACCTGCATGATGTGCACGACTCCAAAATGCACCTGGCCGACCTCGGTGCTGTCATCGTTGATGACGGCGACGGCCGTTTCTTTGACCTCATCAACGGCCATCTCCTCCATCAGTTCTCGCCTCATGCCTTCCTGATAGGCATTGTTTGAGAAAAGTTCGTGATCTTCCTCGGAGATATGCCCGCCGATTCCGACGGAAAACAGCCCATGCAACCGTGTTTCCTGGCCGCCCTTTCCCCGTCGGTATCGCAGTAATTTGTCGCCGCACATCAGCAGGACGTAAGGGATAAGCTGTTTGTAACGCGTGTCCTGTTCGGCGTGGCTGCGGGTGAGATACGTCACATGTCGCGCGGCAGTAACAACTGGAAGGTATTTCTCGACTTCCAGGCTGATACCCTGAAACACGCCCAGCTCTTCGAGAAGTTTCCGTTCAAAACAAAGCACTCGTTCTTCTGCTGCCATTCGTTTCTTCCCTTTCTATACTGTGGTTTTCGAATGGTGATTATACCCGGAAGTCTTCACGAGGAAAACATATTGGTTCTTATAAACGTGTTATTCGACGGTTATTCACAGCTCTTCCCTGATGAAGCAGTGAAACGGCGTCCTGATCTGTGCCAGTTTTGCAGCTTCAGCAGCACTGCGTTGCCGCGATTCCTCGCATTTGGCAACTGAATTCGCGTTCATCCGCGAAGGCCGAGCGAAGTGTCGGCGGTGCCTTATGGCAAATCTGTCTCGCCCATCAAATAGCGATCGCATTCGCGGGCGGCGCCGCGGCCTTCGTTGAAGGCCCAGACGACGAGGCTTTGGCCGCGACGACAATCGCCGGCGGCAAAAACATTCGGGATGCTCGTTTGATACTTTTCGTAATCGGCCTTCACGTTGGTGCGCGGGTCGCGTGCGACGCCGAGCGCATCGAGCAGCGGTTGTTCCGGGCCGAGAAAGCCCATCGCCAGCAGGACGAGTTGGGCGGGAACAATTTTTTCCGTCCCGGGAACTTCCTTGGGCACGAACTGGCCTTTATCGTTCCGTTCCCACTGGATTTGCACGGTGTGGACTTCTTTGACGTGGGCGGTGTCGTCGCCGACGAATTTTTTCGCGGTGGTCAGATAGACGCGCGGGTCAGCGCCGAATTTCGCAGCGGCTTCCTCCTGACCGTAATCAAGGCGGTAAACCTTCGGCCATTCGGGCCAGGGATTGTCCCTGGCGCGGTCGAGCGGCGGCTTGGGCAGGATTTCCAACTGGACAAGAGTGTCGCATCCGTGGCGCATTGCGGTGCCGACGCAGTCCGTGCCGGTGTCGCCGCCGCCGATGACCATGACGTTTTTGCCGGTGGCGGAAATGTAGTTGCCGTTCTTGTGGCCATCGAGCAAGGCCTGGGTATTGGCCTGGAGGAATTCCATCGCGAAATGAATGCCTTTGAGGTTGCGGCCTTCAATGGGCAGGTCGCGGGGTTTGGTCGCGCCGGTACAAAGGACAACGGCATCGAATTCCTTCAGTAGTTTGTCCGCCGGATAATTTTTACCGACTTCGGTATTGGTGACGAATTTGATGCCTTCCTGCTCCAACTGTTTAACGCGGCGCAGCACGACCTTTTCCTTGTCGAGCTTCATGTTGGGGATGCCGTAGGTCAACAAGCCGCCAACGCGATCGGCGCGTTCGAAGACGGTGACAGCATGGCCGGCTTTGTTGAGTTGCGCGGCGGCGCAAAGGCCCGCCGGGCCGGAGCCAATCACGGCCACTTTTTGTCCCGTCCGTTGTTTCGGCGGTTGCGGCTGCACCCAGCCTTCCTCCCACCCTTTGTCGATGATGGCGCACTCAATGTTTTTGATGGTGACGGGTGGATTGTTGATGCCAAGCACGCACGAGCCTTCGCACGGCGCGGGGCAGACACGCCCGGTAAATTCCGGGAAATTGTTCGTTTTGTGCAGGCGTTCGAGCGCTTCCTTCCAGAGGCCGCGATAGACCAGATCGTTCCATTCGGGAATGAGGTTGTTGACGGGGCAGCCGGAAGCCATGCCATTGAGCAATGTGCCCGTGTGGCAGAAGGGGATGCCGCAATCCATGCAGCGGGCCGCTTGCTCACGGAGCTTCTGCTCCTCCATGTGGTAATGAAACTCGTTCCAATCGCGGATGCGTTCGATGGCCGAACGGTCCAGCGGCAACTCCCGGAGATATTCAATGAAGCCGGTCGGTTTTCCCATTTGATAGTTATTTCGATTTCAAACTGATTCGGCGGCGAGACTGGATTCGCTTCATGCTCTTCCGTCGCAACTTTGGAACGTGAACCGGCACGCGAATCAACTTGGCGAAACGAGGCGGCACGGCCGTCGCGGCAAGGATCGGTCCGGCGGCCACGAGTTTCTTGCTTCGGGCATCGACTTTAGGATTCAGTCCTTCGAGTGCCCGCGCACCGAGCAGTTGCATATCCCCTTCTTGCGCGAATACGACTTCATCCACAGTTTCACTTCTTTCCACCCTCAAGACTGCGTATCCCACCGAACGAGTGATCAACTGGCCATTCGCCATTTGAAATTGCATGTCCTTCTTGCGCGGCTCGATACCGATTTTTTCCAGCACAGCTCCATCAATCCACGTTGATTCCGCGCCGGTGTCCACCTTGACGCGCGAGATGACTGCTGATTTGCAAAAATCAGCAGGATTTGCGATTTTGCAGCCAACGTAAAACAAGCCCATACGCAAACACTAGCTCAACCTCCGCCCACGCGCGCCACGTCCCGGGCGTTTTCCTCGAACGCAGCCATCACGGCTTCCTCGCCGGTGAGGCCCTGATCCTTGACCTTCTTCATCGCCTGCAACACGCGTTTGTAATCCTTCGGTATGACCTTCACGAACCGGGGCACCATCTCAACCCACGCGCCCAGCACTTTCGCCGCGCGCTCGCTTTCGGTGTAAGCCTGATGACGCTGGATCATTTTCCAGATTTCCTCGATCTCATCCGCATCCTGAAGTTTTTCCAGGCCCACCAGTTCCATGTTGCAGCGCGAGGCAAAATCGCCGGCTTCGTCGAGCACGTAGGCGATGCCGCCGCTCATGCCCGCGGCGAAGTTCCGCCCAGTCCGCCCCAGCACAACGACGCGCCCACCCGTCATGTATTCGCAGCCGTGATCGCCGACAGCCTCGACGACGGCATTGACGCCGCTGTTGCGCACGCCGAAACGTTCGCCCGCCATGCCGCGCACGAACACCGCCCCGCTGGTCGCACCATACAAAGCGACATTGCCGATGATGATGTTTTCTTCGGCGACGAACGAGGAACCTTTCGGCGGATAAACAATGAGTTTGCCGCCGCTCAGACCCTTGCCGAAGTAATCGTTGGCGTCACCTTCGAGTTCCAGCGTCATGCCACGCGGGATGAATGCGCCGAAACTCTGGCCCGCACTGCCGGTGAATTTGAGATTGATCGTGTCTTCGGGCAGACCGGTCGGCCCGTGCTTCTTTGTCACTTCGCTGCCGACGATGGTGCCGACCACGCGGTTGACGTTGCGGATGGGCAGGTCGGCGTGGACGCGTTCGCCGCGCTCAATGGCCGGCTCGCAGATGTCGAGCAGGCGCGTGACATCGAGCGACTTGTCGAGGCCGTGGTCCTGATCAATCTGGCGATAGCGACCGACTTCCGGTCCGACATTGGGCTGGTAAAGAATCTTGGTGAAGTCGAGACCCTGCGCTTTCCAATGCTCGATGGCCTTCCACGGCGCGAGCTTATCCGTGCGGCCAACCATTTCGTTGACGGTGCGGAAGCCGAGTTTGGCCATGATTTCACGCAATTCGGTGGCGATGAAACGCATGAAATTCACGACGTGGTCCGGATTGCCCGCGAACCGCTCGCGCAGCTTCGGGTCTTGCGTCGCCACCCCGACGGGACAGGTGTTGAGGTGGCAAACGCGCATCATGATGCAGCCGAGCACCACCAGCGGCGCCGTGGCGAAACCAAATTCTTCGGCACCGAGCAATGTGGCGATGGCGACGTCGCGACCGGTCTTGAGCTGGCCATCGGTTTCGACATAGATGCGGCTGCGAAGGTTGTTCAACACCAGAGTCTGGTGCGTCTCGGCCAGGCCAAGTTCCCACGGAATGCCCGCGTGCTTGATGGACGAGAGCGGCGACGCGCCTGTGCCGCCATCGTGGCCGCTGATCAGCACCACGTCGGCGTGCGCTTTGGAGACGCCAGCGGCGATGGTGCCCACGCCAACTTCGGCGACGAGTTTCACACTGATGCGCGCGTCGCGGTTCGAGTTTTTCAAGTCGTGTATCAACTCCGCAAGGTCTTCGATGGAATAAATGTCATGGTGCGGCGGCGGTGAGATGAGTCCGACACCCGGCGTGGTGTAACGGACTTTTGCGATCGGTGGATAAACCTTCCGGCCCGGCAACTCGCCGCCTTCACCCGGCTTGGCGCCCTGGGCCATTTTGATTTGCAATTCGTGCGCATGGACGAGGTAACTGCTCGTCACGCCGAAGCGACCGGAGGCGACCTGCTTGATTGCGCTGTTCTTGGAATCGCCTTGCTCGTTCGACCAGATGTAACGCTCCGGGTCTTCGCCGCCTTCACCGGTGTTGCTCTTGCCGCCGAGCCGATTCATGGCGATGGCCAGTCCCTCGTGCGCTTCCTTGCTGATCGAACCGTAGCTCATCGCGCCAGTCTTGAAACGCTTCACGATGTCCTCGACTGATTCGACTTCTTCGATGGGAATTGCGTTTTCCGCCCACTTGAAGTCGAGCAGGCCGCGCAAGGTGCAGAGGTTGGTGGATTGGTTGTTGATGAGTTCGGAGTATTCCTTGAACAGCTTCGGGCTATTGAGCCGGCAGGCCGCCTGAAGCTTGTGAATCGATTGCGGATTGAACAGGTGATACTCACCATCGCTCCGCCACTGGTATTGGCCGCCGGCATCGAGCACCTCGCCATTGACCGCGCGTTCCGGGAACGCGTGCCGGTGCCGCGCCAAAACTTCTGTCGCCAGCGCGTCCAGGCCAACGCCTTCAATGCGCGAAGCAGTCCAGGTGAAATACTTGTCCACAACTTCGGTGTTCAGACCGATGGCCTCGAAAATCTGCGCGCCGCGATAGCTCTGAATTGTCGAGATGCCCATCTTGGCCATCGTCTTGACGACGCCCTTGACGGCGGCCTTGATGTATTTCTTCATCGCGGTTTTGTGGTCGAGGTTGACGAGCATTCCTTCTTGGATCAGATCGTCGAGCGTTGCGAACGCCAGATACGGATTGATGGCCCCGCAACCGTAGCTGATGAGCAACGCGAAGTGATGGACCTCGCGCGGCTCGCCTGATTCCAGCACCAGGCCAACGCGCGTGCGCGTGCCCTGCCGGATCAGATGATGGTGCAGGCCCGCCAAGGCCAACAGGGCGGGAATCGGTGCCTGCTGTGCATTCACCCCGCGGTCGGACAAGATCAGGATGTTGATGCCTTCAGCGACTGCGTTGTCTGCGTCGGCAAATAGTTTTTCGATCGCGCTCGCGAGTCCTTTTGCCCCCGCCGCGGCTTCGAACAAAATCGGCAGCGTGATCGCTTTGAAGCCGGGGCGATCAACGTGGCGGAGTTTTTCCAGTTCCTCGTTGGTGAGGATCGGATGTTTGAGTTTGATCATCCGGCAACTCTCCGGAGTTGGCTTGAGCAGATTGCCCTCGCTGCCGAGCATTGTTTCCGTCGAAGTGATAATCTCCTCGCGGATAGGATCGATCGGCGGGTTGGTGACCTGCGCGAACAGTTGCTTGAAATAGTTGTAGAGGAGTTGCGGTTTGTTCGAGAGCACGGCGAGCGGCGTGTCTGTGCCCATTGAGCCGATGGGCTGGACGCCGTCGTTGGCCATCGGACCGATGATGAATCGCAAGTCCTCGAACGTGTAGCCGAAGGCCTGCTGGCGTTGCAGAAGCTTGCGATGCTCCGGCTCGGTGCTTCGCGACGGTTCGGCGAGATTTTCGAGCAGAACGTGATTCTCGTCGAGCCACTCTTGATACGGCAGGGCCTTGGCAAATTGGTTCTTCAGTTCCTCATCGGCGACGATGCGGCCCAGCTCCGTGTCCACGAGAAACATGCGTCCCGGTTGGAGCCGACCCTTGTGCGCGATGCGCTCCGGCTCGATGGGCAACACGCCAGCTTCGGACGCCATGATCACCATGTCATCCTTCGTGACGTAATAGCGCGAGGGCCGCAGGCCGTTGCGGTCAAGGCACGCGCCGATGCGGATGCCGTCGGTGAACGCGATGGAGGCCGGGCCGTCCCACGGTTCCATGAGGCACGAATGAAATTCGTAGAACGCGCGTTTTTCCGCGCTCATACTCTCGTGATTTTCCCACGGCTCAGGAATCATCATCATGACCGCGTGCGCCAGCGGGCGGCCGGTCATCACCAGCATTTCAAGGCAGTTGTCGAACATCGCGGAGTCGCTGCCGTCGGTGTTGATGACGGGAACGATTTTTTTAACATCGTCGCTGAACAGTTCGGACTGGAACATGGACTGGCGGGCGTGCATCCAGTTGATGTTGCCGCGCAAGGTGTTGATTTCGCCGTTGTGCGCCATGTAGCGATATGGATGCGCCCGTTCCCAGCTCGGAAACGTGTTCGTGCTGAAACGCGAGTGGACGAGCGCGAGCGCGGACTGCATCGCCGGGTTCGTCAAATCGGGGTAGTACTGCGGCAACTGCTCGGTGAGCAGCATGCCCTTATAGACGAGCGTTTTGTAGGAAAGGCTCGCGACGTAGAAGAAATTTCCGCCGGGCAGGCTGTTGGCGTAGCGAATGGACCGCGCGGCGCGCTTGCGAATGAAGTGGAGTTTGCGCTCGAACGCCTCGTTGTCGGAAATGTTCGGATTGCGACCGATGAAGACCTGTCGCATGAACGGCTCGGCGGCCTTGGCAGTGTGGCCGAGCGATTGATTGTTGGTGGGAATCGTCCTCCAGCCGAGCACACGCTGACCTTCGTCCTCGATAATCCCTTCGAACAGCGACTCGCAGCCGGCGCGATGATCGGGATTCTGCGGTAGAAACACCATCCCAACGCCGTATTCGCCCTGCGCCGGCAGTGCGATTTGGTCCTGGTGGCAAACCTCCTTCAGAAAATCGTGCGGCATCTGCATGAGGATGCCCGCGCCGTCGCCGGTGTTTGCTTCACAACCGCACGCGCCGCGATGATCGAGGTTGACCAGAACCTGAAGCGCCTGCTGGATGATCTGATGGGACTTCCTGCCTTTGACGTTGACGACGAATCCGACACCGCAGGCCTCGTGCTCAAACCGCGGATCGTAAAGCCCCTGTTTGGGCGGTGGCCCGGTCAGGGGCCGCTGGTTGTCGTTGTTCATTTCGTTTGCTCTGACTGTCATTTGGGAGCGCGATCTAATCATCTCGGTTCGATTCCTAGAATCTAAATTTTGCTATTTTTGACGCAATCCGGTGCGGAGTGCAACAGTTCAAATTGAAAAAGTGGAGGCCGCCTCCCGGTCGCTGTCGAGTCCACCTGCCCGAACGTTCAGGAAAACAGCGTTCTGAGCGGGTCATCAAAGGATCGGTTGGAAATGGAACAGTTGCGCGCCCTGCGCCGGAACATCCAGATAAAGGCCCGCCCGCGCCAGATCATCGCCGCTGCGTTGGTATTGTTCGTCGCCGAGCAGATTGGTCAACTGCCAGTTGCGATCGGCCAACCCGGCGATCCTCAGCGGCGCGTAACATTGGCTGGGGTGCGGGGCGAGATTGACCACCACCAGGTCGAACTCCGGCGGCGCAGACTGCCATTGGACGATAACAAAATATTGCGCCGTTGGATTGCCGGTCCAGGCCGGTGACGGATTGAGCATCACGCCCCGACCCTTGCCGACGGATGTGGTTTTCAGAACTTGCAGCAGTCGTTCGTAGAACGCCGCGATGTCCGGTTGAATTGGTTCGACAGGACGGCGACCGAGGTGAACGCTGACACGCTTCGTCGCGCCAGTCAGTTGACCCTCATGTAGTAACCGCATTCCCGGCAAACCAAAGGTCGCAAGTGCTGCCGCGCGATGTTCGGGCAAGGTAAGCAGCGAGGCGATGCGTGGCTCGTCGTGGTTCTCCAGAAAGTGAACGCTGGAGTTGACAAATCCCGGCCCGGCCTGCAGCAAGTTGCGCTGAACTTCCGCGTGCTCACGATGAACGAGGTGATCGTAGAGTCGCTTGTTATAAGTGTAATCGAAGCCGAGCGATTGCAGCCGCGCTTCCAAATCCCAGTAGCCCTCAGCCATGAAAAGAAACTCCGGAGAAACGCGTTTGATGTACGAGATAACATCGGCCCAAAACTCATGAACGGGCACGGCGTTCGAACGCGGGAAGTCGGCCCAGGTTCTGGCGAAGACCTCGTTGAGCAACAGCATGGCCATGTCGCACCGAACGCCATCGCATTGGCGTGTCACGGAAGTCAACTGATCAATCATCGCCCTGTGCGTGGCGGGAATGCGATAGTCAAGTTGGACGGTATCGGCCCACGGCGGATAATAAGGATCTCTGCCGTGCGCGAGCCAGTAAGTGCCACGGCGGGTCGGCTGGCGGAAGAATCCCGCGGTCTCGCCAGGACTTTGGACAAACAGCTCGGGCCTTTCTGTGACCCAGCGATGGTCAAGGCCGACGTGGTTGGCCACGAAATCCAAAATCAGTTTCAGACCGTGCGCGTGGAGTTGCTCGCGAAAAATCTCCAGCGCGGCTTCGCCGCCCAACGCTGGGGATGCCTGATAATCTGCGATGGCGTAAGGCGAACCGGCAATGTCGGCGTCGGTGAAGTCTGGCAGCAGCTCGCGACAAGCGTGGCGGGTTTCGAGTTGGGCAAGGCTTTGAGCACAGCTGCGCGGGCCGGTTTGCCAGACCCCCATGAGCCAGATGTGCGTGAAGCCGAGACGCTGCCAGACGACAAATTCGGATTGCGGCACGTTCGGCAGCGTGACGGTTTTGCCGCTGCGCTCCGAAAGTTCACGCAACCAGCAGCGCGTGTTGATTTCGTAGAGCAGCGGGTTCATCAGGGTTGCGGATTCCAAGTCGCGTTGGAAAGATCAGCAAGCGTCCCGACCGGTCCTAGACGAAACACGTACTACGCATCACGAATTCAGCACCTTCAGCGCCTTCTTTGCATCCGAGACGCGCAGAATCAATAGACCTTTTTTCACGTTAGGCGGTGTGGCGCAGTAGCAATATTCGATGTTGATCTTCGCGTCAGCCAGTTTGTGCGCGAGCTTGGCCAGCGAACCAGGTTTGTTGTCGCCTTCAATCATGATCACGTCGTCCTCCACTACCAGTGTGCCGTGTTCTTCAAAAAGGTGCAGGGCTCTACGGTAGTCACTCACGACCATGCGGATGACGCTGTGGTCCACCGTGTCGCTGGTGGTGATGGCGTAGATGTTGATTTTGTTTTCGGCCAGCGCGTCGCACACGCGGGCCAACATGCCGGGGCGGTTGTCGAGGAATATGGCGAGTTGTTTTGTGATTTGCATAATTTTTCCTTCCTGAAAGCAGCTACAATTGCACCCTAGCCGTTTCGTTCTGGTTTGTCCAACGCGCTGAATAAATCTTATAAAGTCAGAGTTAGCCATGAAACCTTCGGAACCAACCTGACTTCAGCTTTGACGGAATCTAATTTGTATGTACTCTCAGATCATGCAGATGTCACGCTTGCCATCCACGGGTTTATTTCTCCCACTTCGCCATCTCGTTGCTGTTGTTCGAATCCAAGGCACAAATAAGCTCTTGATTGCCACGTGTTTTGTTTGCGCGATCACAGTTCCGCTCCCGCCCCGTGTACAGGCTGGTTCCACATCGGTCGTTGCGTGGGGGCTGAACAATGCCGGTCAAACAAATGTTCCACCTGACTTGACTAACGCCGTAGCAATCGAAGGGGGTTACTGGCACAGCCTTGCGTTGAAGGATACCGGGTTGGCTGTGGTCTGGGGTCAAGCTGAAGCCGGATCGGACCACGTTCCGGCAGGGTTGAGCAATGTGGTGACGATTGCAGCAGGTTGCGATCATGATGTGGCTTTGCAAGCCGACGAAACGGCAGTCTATTGGGGTACCTACCTTTATGGCCTGTATGGTGTCCCTCAAGATTTGTCAAATGTGGTCACCATTGCGGCGGGTTGCGATCACAGTTTGGCATTAAAAGCAGATGGGACCGTGCTTAGTTGGGGCGACTTGACGAACGTTCCGCCAAATCTCACCAACGTCGTGGCGATAGATGCGGGTGCGTGCTACAGTCTAGCTCTTCGAGGTGATGGCACTGTGGTCGCTTGGGGGCCTGGCTGCGGTTACGGTGAGACAACCGTTCCAACGGCACTGAGTAATGTGGTTCTGATTGCTGGCGGCCCGTATCATTCACTTGCGCTAAAGAACGACGGCACAGTTGTTGCGTGGGGAGCAAACGACGGAGGCCAAACCAGTGTTCCGGTGGGCTTGAGCGATGTCGTATCGATTGCGGGAGGTAGGTATCACAGTCTGGCGCTGAAAAGTGACGGTACAATCGTAGTTTGGGGCATAATCAACAACTACGACCAGACCAATAGAATTCCTTCCGGGCTGACGAACGTTGTGGCTATCGCGGCTGGTTACCGCCACGATCTGGCGATGATTGGCGATGGGCCGCCTACGTCTTTCGCGCAGCCAGCAAATCCAGTTATTAGCAATGGCACGTTCAACGTTTCTGTGCAGACGGTCAGAGGGAAGAGATACAGGTTGGAGTCTAAGAATTCGCTCACTGATGCAAGTTGGACCCTACTGCCGCCAATACCCGGAGACGGCACTCTCAAGATCCTGAGTGATCCGGCGGCCACTTCTTCACAGCGCTTCTACCGCGTGCGACAATGGTAACCGAAACGAGAGAAGCAACTCCCAAGACGAGAAATTTCCAAAAGTTGTGGACGGCGGGGGGTGGAAAAAAGGCATCCTGAGGGGGACAAAAAAACCTGCTGCCATCACACGATGGCGGCACAACCCTCAGG